>NZ_JBLUNZ020000036.1:0-92591 GCF_048061935.2 Leucobacter sp. BZR 635
AACCCGGAAGCTAAGGCTGACAGCGCCGATGGTACTGCGAGGGGGACCTCGTGGGAGAGTAGGACACCGCCGAACAATTATTGGGGAAGCCCCCGGAGCATTGCTCCGGGGGCTTTTCGCATTTCTGGGCGAGACACCGCACCCTTGTCGGGAGTAGAAAGCAGCGCCAGAGAAAGAACACTGTCAGGGGATTGTTAGCTTCGGTCTTGGAAGCTCCCGGTTTCCGATAAACTGGACGTTGGACAAAGTTAGCGAAGCAGCGAAAGTGGGCAGCCAATGGGCGCGATGATGGGTGTTATCCTCCTTCTCGCGCTCGTGTCTCTCGTTACTCATCCCATTGTCAAGCGCCTCGGGCGTCGTGCGTTCCTCCTGCTGGCTGCCCTCATGGCCGCCGCGTTTGGCGTGTTCGTCACCCTCGCGGTCCCGGTGTTTGGGGGAGCGAACCTCGTCGAACACCTCGAGTGGATCCCCGCCCTCGACGTCGGAATCACCCTGCTGCTCGACCCGCTCTCCGCGCTGTTCGCGCTGCTCGTCACGGGTGCCGGAGCACTCGTGCTGCTCTACTGCGCGTTCTACTTCGACGACAACGAGCTCGGCATTCCCCGCTTCGCCGCCGTCTTCATGGGGTTCGCGACGAGCATGCTGGGCCTTGTCATCGCAGACAACGTCTACCTCCTATTTGTCTTCTGGGAAGCGACCACGGTCTTCTCGTTCCTGCTCATCGGCCACGTCTCCCGTCTGCGCACCGCGAACTCCGCAGCGCTGCAGGCGCTCATGATCACGACGCTTGGCGGCCTCTCGATGCTCGTCGGCTTCGTGCTGCTCGTGCACGCAGGCGGCACGCCGCTGCTCTCGGAGATTATCGCGAACCCTCCCGAGGGAACGATCGTCACCGTGGCCGTCTACCTGGTGCTGCTCGGCGCGCTCTCCAAGTCCGCGATTTTCCCGCTCCACTTCTGGCTTCCGGGTGCGATGGCCGCCCCGACCCCAGTGAGCGCCTACCTGCACGCCGCCGCGATGGTGAAGGCCGGCGTGTACCTCATCGCACGCATGAGCGAACCGTTCTCCGATGTGCCCGGCTACCGCTGGACGCTCGTGATCCTTGGCGGCATCACCATGCTGGTGGGCGGGTTCAGAGCGCTCAGGCAGTTCGACATTAAGCTCATCGTCGCGCAGGGCACCGTGAGTCAGCTCGGCCTGCTCGTCATGGTGATTGGCGTCGGCGACCCTCGCGCGACGTTCGCCGGCCTCGTGCTGCTCTTTGCGCACGCTGTCGCTAAGGCTCCGCTGTTCCTCGCGGTTGGCATCGTCGACTACTCTACCGGCGTGCGCGACCTGCGGCGGCTCAGCGGCATCGGCCGCCGCTTCCGCGGTCTCTTCGTTGTGTCGCTCGTCGCAGCAGCATCGATGGCCGGTGTTCCGCCCTTCTTCGGCTTCGTCGCCAAGGAGTCAGCGTTCACTGAGCTCCTCGAGGTGGGTCTGACACAGCCCGCGGCCTACGTCGCGCTCGCCTTTGCCGTCGTCGGCAGCATCCTGACGGTGAGCTACATGATCCGCTTCCTCTGGGGCGCTTTTGCGTCAAAGCCGGGCGTGCCCGACACCCCAATCGAGACGCGAGTGAGTCCGGCGATCGTCATCGCCCCCGCGCTCTTCGCGGCGATCGCCGTGCTCTTCGGCCTCGCATCGCAGCTGCTCGATCCTTTGGTGCGTGGCACCTTGCCCGAAACGACGCTCGGGTCTCCCGAGTACCTGAGCCTGTGGCACGGGTTCACGCTGCCGCTCGCGCTTTCCGCAGCGATCCTCGCACTCGGCACCCTGCTGTTCTTCCCGGCACGCAAGCTCGCGACGACGCTGCCGCCGCCCTCCGAGCGCTTCTCCGGTTCGCACGTGTACTGGCTGGCGACCCGCACGCTCGACACGATCGCGGTGCGGTTCACCTCGCTCACGCAGCGCGGCTCCCTGCCCTTCTACCTCGCGGTGATCCTCACGGTCGTCGTGGTGACGCTCGGTGGAACCGTGCTGTCCGTGCGGCAGTGGCCCGAGGAGATCGCGCTCGTCTCAAGCCCCGTGGACATCCCGATTGCAATCGTCATGATCGTCGCTGCTCTCTTCGCGATGCGCGCCCGCACCCGCTTCCAGGGCGGCCTGCTCGTCGGTGTGACGGGCTACGGGATGGCGACAATCTTCGCCCTGCACGGCGCTCCAGATCTCGCACTCACCCAGCTGCTCGTCGAGACCGTCACCCTTATCGCGTTCGTGCTCGTGATTCGCAGGCTGCCGGCACACATGGCGGAGCGGCCGAAGCGTGCCCCGCGATTCTTCCGGCTCGCGCTCGGTCTCGGAGTGGGCTTGGTACTCGGCGCAGTCGCCGTTGTCTCACTCGGGGCCCGAATCGCCGACCCGATCTCGCTGGGCTTCCCGCAGCTCGCCGTCGAAGGCGGGCACGGCTACAACGTGGTCAACGTCACGCTCGTCGACATTCGCGCGTGGGACACGATGGGGGAGCTCTCCGTCGTGCTCGCGGCCGCGACCGGCGTGGCCTCCCTCGTGTTCCTGAACACGCGCGTCGACCAGAGCCCGCACCTCTCTCGGCGAGCGGCGCGTGACGCTACGCGCGCACACCTGCTCAGGGTCGCGGACCCCGAGGATCCGGCAAGCCGCATGAACTGGCTGCTCGCCGGCTCGTACCTCAAGCCCGAGCGGCGCTCGATCATTCTCGAGGTCGTGGTGCGGCTCGTCTTCCACGGGCTCCTCATCCTCTCCGTGTTCCTGCTCCTGTCTGGGCACAACGCGCCTGGCGGCGGCTTCGCCGCCGGCCTGGTCGCCGGCCTCGCGCTGGTCGCCCGCTACCTCGCGGGCGGCAGGCACGAGCTCCGGGCGACGGTGTCGCTCGACGCCGGGCGTATCCTGGGCATTGGCTTGGCACTCGCGGTCACCATGGCGATTGTGCCGCTGTTCTTCGGCCAGCCCGCGCTCGCCTCGAGCTGGGTCGACGTCGACCTCGGCCCGTTCGGCACGCTCCCGCTTGTCACCTCGACGCTGTTCGACATTGGCGTGTACCTCGTGGTCTTCGGCCTGGTGCTCGACGTGCTGCGAAGCCTCGGCTCAGAGATCGACGAACACGAAGAGGCCGACAACGCTGAGTTCGCAGAGGAGGCCAGCAAGTGACCATGCCACTCGTACTTGTCGCCGTGATGGTCGTGATGTACACGGCGGGCGTCTATCTGCTGCTCGATCGCAGCCTTACACGCATCATGCTCGGCTTCCTGCTCGTCGGTAACGCGACGAACCTCCTCATCTTCCTCATGTCGGGGGAGTTCGGGGCGTCGCCGATTGCGGGCGGTGACGATGACATCAGCGATCCGCTGCCGCAGGCATTCATCCTCACGGCGATCGTCATCACCTTCGGTGTGAGCGCATTCCTCCTCGCGCTCATCTACCGCTCGTGGCGGCTCGCGCGTGTCAGCGATGACCACGTGGAAGACGACGAGGACGATCTCGCAATCGGCTCGGCCGAGACCCTCACGGCCGAGCAGGTCACCGACGAGGACCTCGAGGACGCGCCAGAGTTTGAAGAAGATGTGCCGGAAGACGAGACAGAGGGGGTACGCAAGTGACATTCCTCGTCCCGCTCGTGGTGCTGATTCCGCTCGTTGCGGCGGCGCTCGCGCTCGCCGTTCCGGGCCACCGCGAGTTGCAGCGCGGCATTACGCTCGTTGCCCTCACGGTGAGCTCCGCGCTCGGCATCACGCTGATGTTCGTCGTTGACCGGCTGGGCCCGCTCATCATGCAGGTGGGGGGCTGGGCGGCACCGTACGGCATCTCGCTCGTGGTGGATCGCGTCTCGGCGCTCATGCTCGCGGTCTCCGCGGTCGTGCTGCTCGCGGTCTTCATCTTCTCGATCGGCCAGGGCCTCGCCGACGGCGACAAAGAGACCCCGGTCTCCATCTACTACCCGACCTATCTGGTGCTCGGCGCGGGCGTGTTCAACGCGTTCATCGCGGGCGACCTCTTCAACCTCTACGTCGGCTTCGAGATCCTGCTGGTGTCGAGCTACGTGCTCATCACGCTCGGCGGGACCGCCGCGAGAATTCGCGCCGGTGTCACCTACGTGGTGGTGTCGCTCGTGTCGTCGATCCTCTTCCTCGCGGCAATTGGGCTCGTGTACGGCGCGACAGGCACCGTGAACATGGCGCAGCTCGCAACGCGCATCGCCGAGCTGCCGAGTGACCTCCAACTCCTGCTCAACTTGGCGCTGCTCATCGCCTTCGGCATTAAAGCCGCGGTGTTCCCGCTCGCGTTCTGGCTGCCCGACTCGTACCCGACCGCACCCGCGCCCGTCACCGCCGTGTTCGCGGGGCTGCTCACGAAGGTCGGCGTGTACGCGATTATCCGGACGCAGACGATGCTCTTCCCGGAGTCGAGCGTCGACCCGTTATTGATGGTGATCGCCGCGCTCACGCTCATCGTCGGGATCCTCGGAGCCATCTCCCAACTCGACGTGAAACGCATGCTCTCGTTCACGCTCATCAGCCACATCGGCTACATGATCTTCGGCATCGCTATCGCGAACGCCGCCGGATTTTCGGCGACGATCTACTACATTGCGCACCACATTATTGTGCAGACGACGCTGTTCCTCGCGGTCGGGCTCATGGAGCGCCAGGGCGGAACGACGTCGCTGTCGGGCCTCGGTGGCCTCATGCGCAGCGCGCCCGTGATTGCCGTGCTGTTCTTCGTGCCGATGCTGAACCTCGGTGGTATTCCGCCGTTCTCTGGCTTCCTCGGCAAGCTCGGCCTGTTCACCGCGGGTGCACAGCTCCAGACCCCCGGGGCGTACTGGCTCATCGGTATCGGCGCGCTCGTGTCGTTGCTCACGCTGTATGCGCTGGCCCGCGCGTGGGTGCTCGCCTTCTGGCGGCCGAAGCCCGCGGCTGCGCCCGTCGCGGAGCCCGTCAAACCGGTCAAGCCGCCGTCGACCGAGGCGCTCATGCTGCGCGCCCGTGAGGAGGCCATGATCGAGCGGCTCCACGACGCGCCCGACGCGGGCCCCGCGCAGGAGAAGCGCGGCATCCCGAAGCTCATGATCGCGGCGACAGCCGGCATGATCGGCGTGAGCCTCGTCCTCACCTTCGCAGCGGGCCCGCTGTTTGCATACGCCGACCGCGCGGGCGACGACCTCGCCCACCCCGAACGGCTCGCCTCACTCGTGCTCGACGGCGAGCACCCGAACGGCGGCAGTGGATCGACGGCAGCCCCGAAGGAGGACGCTGATGGCTAAGCGCTCACCCCGCACCGCGACCGGGCTCGAACTCATCGTCCGGTTCCACGAGCTGCCGCTGCTCGTCGGGCTCGTCGTGCTCTGGATGATGCTCTGGCAAGAGGCATCACTCCTGTCTCTCGTCAGTGGACTCGTCGTGTCCATCGTGATGATGCGCGTCTTCTACCTTCCGCCGGTCGCCCTCGCGGGGCGGTTCAACCCCTGGTACGCCGTGCGCTACCTCAGCTACTTCCTCTGGAACCTCGCGAGCGCCTCAATCGAGGTTGCGTGGCTTGCGGTGCGACCTGGGCCGGTGCCGAAGACCGCGATCATCGCGGTGCGGCTGCGCACGAGCTCCGACTTCATCCTCACGCTCGTGGGCCTCACGATCTCGCTCATCCCGGGGTCGCTCGTCGCCGAGGTTGACCGCTTCGGCTCGACGCTCTACCTGCACGTGCTCAACACGCCCTCGCAGAAGGCGATCACGAAGATGCGGCACGACGTGGCCACCATCGAACGGCTGTTGATCCTCACGCTCGGGTCGAAAGAGGAAGTACAGGCGGTGCGCGGATGACCTTCGAACTGCTCATGTTCATCATCGTGGGGGCGGGCCTCACCTTCACGGCGCTTGCGGCGCTCGTGCGGATCGTGCGCGGGCCGACGATCCTCGACCGCATGGTCGCCTCCGACGTGCTGCTGACGACCGTGATCCTCGCCCTCGGCGCAGACATGGTCGCGCGCGGCCACACCGATTCGATTCCCATCATGATCGCGATTGCCGCGACCGCAACGTTCGCGACCATCGTCGTCGCGCGCTACGTGAAGCGGCGGAGTGAGCAGGGGATCCCGGAGCAGAAGGGCGATGCAGGCCATGTTTGATCAGATTCTCGATATTGCCGCCCTCGTCTGCCTCGTGCTCGCGGCGCTGCTCTCTGCCGCAGCGGGCGTGGGGCTCCTGCGCTTCACCGACTCGCTGAGCCGGCTGCACGCCGCCACGAAGCCCCAGATCTTCGGGCTGTTGCTCGTGATCGCTGCGGTCGCGATCGACGAGCGATCATTCGGCGTGCTGCTCTCGCTCGTGCCGGTGTTCGTCTTCCAGGCGCTCACCGCGCCGACTGCCGCCCACATGGTGGGGCGTGCCGCGTACCGCACCGGTCAGCTCGACGGAGACACGATTCTCGTCGACGAGCTCGGGCCCGCAGTCGAGCGGGCGACGGCACGTGCGGCAGAGCAGGATCGCGAGCAGGCGCGCGCCGCGGCTGCCCGCGACCGGGAGCTTGACGCGCTCGACGCACTGAACGAGTCGGATCAGCCGCCTCAGGTGTAGCGACCGGGGGACTCTCCCGCGTGACCGATCCGGATCCCGACGCGCACCGCGCCTCCAGCGGCCGCGAGCGTTATCGCGTCGTCGAGTTCCCCGAGCGCACGCTCGGCCCCGACGAGCTCCCTGAACGGATAGGCAGTGTGCCGTTCGGCGAGGTATCTCACCGCTGCCTCGAGCTGCGCGGGGGTGTAGTTGTGGACGCCGCGAATGGTCTGCACGCCGCGCACGATCGCCTCTGGGTCGAGCGGAACTGTGCCGGCCGGCGCGACGCTGCCGACGAGCACCGCAACACCGCCGATGGCGAGGATGCCGAGCGCCTGGGAGACCGCGGACGCGGAGCCCGAGGCCTCGATGACCGCGTGCACACCGTCGGGCGCATGGTGCGCGGCGGCGTTGATGTCTGCGGCGTTGATCTCAGCGGCACCGAGCTCGGCGAGGACGCTGCTCAGTGATCCAGGCTCGCTGGCGTCGAGCAGCGGATCCGCAGCGGCGACCGCGCCGAAGCGAAGCGCGAGCGCGCGGCGGTGCGGGTCGGGATCGGCAGCGATCACGCGAGCGCCCCGGTCGCGCGCAATCGCCATCGCGGTGAGCCCGACGAGGCCCGCGCCCGTGACGAGCACGGTCGCCCCGGCGAGCTCGGTGACCTGGGCGGCGGCGTCGACCGCGGCGACGGCGGTTGCCGTGCCGCAGGATAGCGGCGCGGCGATCTCGACGGGGAACTCCTCGGGGATGACCGCTACGGTGGTGCCCGCAAGCAGCTGGACGTGGCTGGCGAAGCCGCCGCTGAGTTGCCACTCCGGCGCAAACCGCTCGTGGCCGAACTTGCGGAGGGTACGGCACTTCTGGGTGAGACCACGCTGGCAGCGGTCGCAGTCGCCGCAGCTCACCGTCAGCGACCACACCACGCGCTCGCCGAGCGCGAGTGGCTGCCCGTCCGAACGACTGGCTCCGGTGCCGAGCGCGACGACCCGCCCGACCTGCTCGTGTCCGAGGACGAGCGGCGCTGGCGCAGAACGCCGCCCGGAGACGGTGTGGAGGTCGGATCCGCACACCGTCGCGTACTCGATCGCGACGAGCGCGTCGCCGGGGCTCAGCTCGACGCTGTCGATCGCGACGGCCTCGTGCGCGGCGCCTGGCCGGGACCACACCATCGCGATGGGCCGAGGCGATAGCTCGGCTGGCGCTGGTGCTGGTGCTGGTGCTGGTGCTGGTGCTGGTGCTGCGGCTGCGGCTGCGGCTGGTGCTCGCGTGAGCGTCGGCGCGGGCGTGCGTTCTGAATCGGGGAGCGGCACAGGGTTCCTTCTCGCGTGTGGGGCTGTGGGCTTGCGGCCTCCTGGCGCGCGTGCAACTCACGAAAGGGTAGCGGGCTCGCGCAAACGGCCTGCGAACGCCTGGCGAACCAAGGGTGAACGCGCGGGCGCTGCGCCGCCCACCAACGCCACAGGGAGGGCCCCGTGTGGGGAGCCCTCCCTGTGTGGAGTGCCGGCGAGCGCGTGTTGCTTCGCCTGTTGCGCTTGCCGGGATTAGCGGGCTATGCCGGGCTATGCCGCGTCGACGAGGTACCGGCTGTACGCGGGAACGGTGAGGAACGTCGGGAAGGTGTCGCCGAGGGCCACGTCTGCGAAGAGTTCCGCGGCGTCGTCGTAACGGTCGCCCTCGAAGCGCTCGAAGCCGCGCACGGTCTCAGCGAGGATCTCCGTTACCCAGGCGCGGGTGATCTGCGTGCCGTCTGCGGTGCGCTGATCCTGATGGATCCACTGCCAGATCTGCGAGCGGCTGATCTCGGCTGTCGCCGCGTCTTCCATGAGGTTGTCGATCGCGGCCGCGCCGATGCCGCGGAGCCACGACTCGATGTAGCGCACGCCGATTGAGACGTTGTCGCGGACGCCCGCCTCGGTGATGTCGCGGCCGATGTGCACGTCGAGCAGCTGGGCGGCGGTCACCTCGACGTCGTCGCGCTGGCGATCCACCTGGTTCGGGCGGTCACCGAGCACGGCGTCGAACTCGGCCTGTGCGACGGGGATGAGATCGGGGTGTGCGACCCAGGTGCCGTCGAAGCCGTCGTTCGCCTCGCGGTTCTTGTCGGCGCGTACCTTCTCCTCGGCGAGCTGCGTCACCTCGGGGTCGCGACGGTTCGGGATGAACGCGCTCATGCCGCCGATGGCATGCGCGCCGCGCTTGTGGCAGGTCTTCACGAGCAGCTCGGTGTACGCCCGCATGAACGGTACCGTCATCGTGACCTCGCTGCGGTCAGGCATCACGAAGCGTGCGCCGCGGCCGCGGTAGTTCTTGATGATCGAGAAGATGTAGTCCCAGCGCCCCGCGTTCAGACCAGCCATGTGGTCGCGCATGACGTAGAGGATCTCCTCCATCTCGAACGCTGCCGGCAGCGTCTCGATGAGCACGGTCGCGCGGATCGTGCCGTGTGCGAGGCCGAGGCGCTCCTCGGTGTAGCTGAAGATGTCGTCCCAGAGCTTCGCCTCCTCGCTCGACTCGAGCTTGGCGATGTAGAAGTATAGGCCGGCGCCGTTGTCGACGAGCTGCTGAGCGTTGTGGAAGGCGTAGAGCCCGAAGTCCACGAGGCTGCCCGAGGCTGCGCCCGACTGACCCTGTGCGTCGGTGAAGCGGATGTGCTTCTCGACGAGGTGCCAGCCGCGGGGCCGCATCACGATCGTCGGCGTGCGCTCGGCAGTGATGCTGTAGTGCTTGCCCGGCTGGCCGTCGGTGCCTTCGCTCGTGTACTCGAGCTGGCCGCGGATCGCGTCGAACAGCGACAGCTGGCCGCCGATGACGTTCTGCCAGGTCGGGCTGGTCGCGTCTTCCTGGTCGGCGAGCCAGACGCGTGCGCCTGAGTTCATGGCGTTGATGGTCATCTTGGGGTCGGTCGGCCCGGTGATCTCGACGCGCCGATCCTCGAGCCCGGGAGCTGGGGGAGCGACCTGCCAGCTCGCGTCTTCGCGAATGTGGCGGGTGTCCTCGCGGAACTTCGGATCGCGGCCGTTGCCGATCTCGTAGCGCTTGCGCTGCCGGTCAGCGAGTCGCTCGTGGCGGGGGCTTGCGAACCGTGCGTGCAGCTCGGTGAGGAACGCGAGTGCCTCCGGGGTGAGGATCTCGTCTGAACGGTGGAACGGGCGGCCGTTGACCTCGAGGCGCGGCTCGTGGGCAGCGGGGGAGAAGGTGCGTGGCCGTTCGGTAGTCGCGGTTGAGGTGTTCATGATCGTGTCTTTCTCGTGGGTGAAGCCGGAGCCGTGAAGCTGGGTGCTGTGCTGGTGCTGCGGAGCCGCTTGGTGTGCTGCTGGTGCCCCGGATCAGGTTTCTCGCCGTTGAGAGCTGTGAACCTGTTTCCGGGGCGGAATCTGTGGTGTGCTTCTATCTTCGGCCCTGGTAACGCCCCAACCGCACACTTTGTAGCGTGAAATACTGCGATATTTCTGCTTGCCGAAAAATCTGGGGTCTGTCACCATGGGGACATGACCATGGAAGCAGGAGATCTCGCCGCCGCCGAGGCGGAAACTGACGCGGGTGACGCCCTCACCCTCGGCCGCCGTATCCGCGAGCGGCGTATCGAGCTGGGGATGACGCTCGAGCAGCTCGCGGCGGCCGTCGACCGCGCGCCCTCGCAGCTGTCTGCTCTGGAGAACGGGAAGCGGGAGCCCCGGCTCCCGCTATTGCGTGCGCTGGCTGGTGCCCTGCAGTCGACCGTCGATGAGCTGCTCATCGACGAGGCGCCGAGCGAGCGCGCGGCGCTTGAGATCTCTGTCGAGCGCGCGCAGCGCGGCTCGGTGTTCCGCTCGCTGGGGCTCCAGCCGATCCGCGTCTCGAAGACCGTGGGCGACGAAACGCTGCGCGCCATCATCGGACTGCATCAAGAAGTTGAGCGGCTGCACACCGAGCGCGCCGCGACCCCGGAAGAGGCGCGGCGAGCAAACACCGAACTCCGAGCCGGCATGCGCGTCGCCAACAACTACTACCCGGATCTCGAGAAGGCCGCCGCGCAGCTCCTCGACAGCGTGGGCTACTCGGGCGGGCCCGTGCTACAGCAGACGGTCGCGCGAGTCGCCGAGAAGCTCGGCTTCACGCTGCACTACGTCACCGACCTGCCGCACTCGACCCGATCCGTCATCGACCGCCGCAACGGCCGCATCTACCTCAGCGCGAACCTGCCGTCGCGGGACGCGAGGGCACCGATCCTCCGCGCCCTCGGCAGCCTCGTGTGCGGGCACGAGGAGCCGCGAAACTACGGCGACTTCCTCAAGCAGCGTGTCGAGGTGAACTATCTCGCCGGCGCGGTGCTGCTGCCCGAGGCGGCCGCCGTCGAGTCGCTGAAGGACGCGAAGAAGCGGCGCGAGATCTCCATGGAGGATCTGCGCGACGCCTTCGCCGTCTCCTACGAGATGGCCGCGCACCGCTTCACGAACCTTGCGACCGAGTGGCTCGACCTCAACGTGCACTTCATGAAGGCGCACGAGTCGGGAACACTCATTAAGGCGTACGAGAACGACGGCGTGCGCTTCCCGTCTGATGCGCTCGGCAACCTCGAGGGCGCGATGGTGTGCCGCAACTGGACCGCACGCACCGTCTTTGCGCAGCCAGACCTCTTTAATCCCTGGTACCAGTACACCGACATGGCGGCGGGCGGCACCTACTGGTGCACCTCGCGGCTGGAGAAGGCGAAAGAGGGGCAGTACTCGGTGAGCGTCGGCGTGCGCTTCGAAGACGTCAAGTGGTTCCGAGGGCGCGAGACGCAGCACCGCTCGAAGTCGTTCTGTCCGGACGAGCGATGCTGCCGCAGGGCGTCGAGCGAGCTCACCAACAAGTGGCAGGCTTCGGCATGGCCGGAGGCGGCGACCCCGACGAGCTTGCTCGCCGCGCTGCCAACCGGGACCTTTCCCGGGGTTGACTCGCACGAGGTGTACGAGTTCCTCGAATCGCATGAGTAGCCAGGGCGGGGTGTCTCGCACGGTGTGAGCCACCACCCGACAATTTGCCCCGCGTGTTGCGTGATCGGGGTGCGCTGAGGTGCCTCACTGCGATAGCGTAGGGGGAAAGTATCGGGGTGAATGCCCCGACGAGTATGAAACGGGTGAGGCAGTGGTGAGCGAGAAGCGGAACAAGGATACCGAGGTACGCGCCACGGAGCAGTTCCGTGAAGACTTGAACGCGATGATTCGCGCGCAGGTCACCGATCTCAATGTCGATGAGCTCGAAGCGGTGCAGTCGCTCCCCTCGGGAGCAGCCCTGCTCGTTGTGCGCCGCGGACCTGACCTTGGCGCGCGCTTCCTGCTCGACCAGGACGTCACGGTCGCCGGGCGACACCCCGCAGCAGACATCTTCCTTGACGACGTGACGGTGAGCCGTAAGCACGCCGAGTTCACGCGCAAGGGCACGATCTTCTCTGTGCTCGACCGCGGGTCGCTGAACGGCACCTACTGCAACGGTGAGCGGATCGAGGGTGAGGTCGTCCTCGAAGACGGGGTAGAGGTGCAGGTCGGCAAGTTCCGCTTCACCTTCTTCGCCTCACGCTTTGATCTTCCAGGCTCGTTTTAATGGGGGCCGCTTCGCTCCGTGCCGTTCCGGCAGGGCTGCTGAGCATCGGTCAGGTGCTCGCGACGTTGCAGGACGAGTTCTCGGACCTCACGCCGTCGAAGCTGCGTTTTCTCGAGGACCAGGGCCTCGTTGCGCCTGAGCGCACGAAGTCTGGCTACCGGAAGTTCTCGCAGGAGCACGTCGAACGGGTGCGGCTCGTGCTCACCCTGCAGCGCGACCACTACCTGCCGCTAAAGAAGATCGCCGAGGTGCTCGAGGATATCGACGCCGGCCGCGATCCCGTGATCCCCGGTGCGTCGCAGCGCAGCGCGTCGACGATCCTCTCATCGAAGCAGGTGCTCTCGAGCGACGAGCTTTGCCGTGCCACGGGCACGAACAAGCGCTTCCTTGGCGAGGCGATTGTGGCCGGGCTGCTGCCCGCCACTGAGGTGTTCCCATACGACTGCATTGCGCAGCTCACGGCGCTCGTGAAGCTCGCTCAGGCCGGCCTCACGCCGCGCCACCTGCGGTCGCTGCGCGTGGCAGCCGAGCGCGAGGCAGAGATGCTCGCGCTTGCTGTGTCCTCGCGTGGCGAGAAGCAGGGATCCCCGAGCGCAGTCGACGGCTCGCTCGAGCTCGTCGAATACCTCGAAACCGTGCGCTCCGGCGTGTTGCGCAGGAAGTTTGGCGCGCTCTAATTCGGCGAGATTCCGCTGATTTCTCAACTTCAAGTTGAACCTTAAGGTGTGTCTCGCGAAATCGCTGCCCGCGGTCGTTGCCAGAGAGCCTGTACGCCGATAGCGTTAGGTGAATTGAGCACAGTGCGAGAGAGGGACGTCATGGAGCATATCGAACCGCCATTCGGCGGTAGCGGTAACGGTACAAACGAGTACCTGGATTCCGCAGAGATGCTCTTCAGCGACGGCCTGCCGCAGCCGAACATCGACGGTGGTTTCAAGGGGGCCGTCGCCGCTCGCGCGGCCGGCATCACCTACCGCCAGCTCGACTACTGGGCGCGCACCGGGCTCGTCGAGCCCACCGTGCGCGAGGCAAGCGGCTCCGGCTCGCAGCGTCTCTACGGCTTCCGTGACATCCTCGTGCTGAAGCTCGTGAAGCGGCTCCTCGACACCGGTATCTCGCTGCAGCAGATCCGCACCGCCGTCGCTCAGCTCCACGCCGCCGGTGTGCACGACCTCTCGCAGACCACGCTCATGAGCGACGGCGCGAGTGTCTACCTGTGCACCTCGAACGACGAGGTCATCGACCTCGTGAGCCGCGGCCAGGGTGTCTTCGGCATCGCGGTCGGTAAGGTGCTCCGCGAGGTCGAAACTTCGCTCGTCGATCTCGACGAGCACCGTCAGAAGGGTGCAGAGGCACCCGCCGCAAGCGACGAGCTCGCAGCGCGCAGGGCGGCCCGCAAGACCTCGTAGCTGGCCCTGAGCCTCCTGTGTGGCTCTGAGCATCCTGAGCCTCCTTGAGCGGTTTTGCGCCTCCTGAGCGGTGCCCCGTGTCTCTCGGAATCGTGTCACCCCTGGCATCCTCTCCGACCCTATTTATTCAGACCGACCCCTGCGAGGGGCGTAAATGGGTCGGAATGGATTAATCGGGGCCCTTGGGACTCGCGCGGGGTTCACGGTTCAAGCGCGGCGGTAGTCGGATCGACCGCATGAGCGCATGCAGGAGCAGCAGGCATGCAGGAGTAGCAGGCATGCAGCAGCAGTAGCAGTAGCAGTAGCAGGCACGCAGGATCAGGCACGCAGGAGTAGAGGGTACGCGGCCTGTCGGGAAGGCGCGCGGCGAACCTCAGGGTGTGGCTGCGCGTTTACTTGGCTGCTGCTGCGGCCGCTGAGCGGAGCACGCGGTCAAGCACGAGGTCGAAGTTCGCTGCCATCTCCTGCGCGGGCTCGCCCGGCCAGAGGTGCACCGGCTTCGCGGCACCCTGTGCCTGCTGCAGCGCGGGGCGCTCGGGCAGCTGCGGGTTGAGCACGAGCGGCCCGAACATTTCGCGCAGCTCGCGGATACGGAACTGGTGCTCCATTGACTGCGGCTGGACGCGGTTGATGAGGATGCCGAGTGGCTGCAGTCGGGGGCTCACGCCGCGGCGGATCTCCTCGATTGCGCGGAGCGCGCGGTCAGTGGCTGCGACAGCGAAGAGGCTCGGCTCGGTGACGATGAGTACGCGGTCGCTCGCGGCCCACGCTGTGCGGGTGAGGGCGTTGAGCGAGGGTGCGGAGTCGATCACGACGAGGTCGTAGTCAGCCTCGACGGTTGCGAGGGCTTCCTCGAGCTTCCAGATGTCGCGTGCCGACGGGTGCGGTCCGTCGAAGTTGATGGCCGAGGGGCTGCCCACGAGCAGGTCGATCTTGCCGCCCTCGTGGAACTCGTTCCAGCCGCTGGGAGCGATCGCCGAGCGGACGACCTTCTCCTTCGGGGACTCGAGCACATCGGCGATGTTGGCGTACCCGTCCGGATCAACCGCAAGGCCGGTCGAAACGTCCGACTGCGGGTCAAGGTCCACGACAAGGGTGCGAAGGCCACGCGAAAACGCTGCCGACGCGATGCCGAGACTCACGGTCGTCTTTCCTACGCCACCTTTGAGGGAGCTGACACTCAATACATGCACATTTCGAGCTTACTGGATTCCGGTTGGAAACGGTTGGGTGTTCTCCGTACGTCGGGCAAATCTCGGTCACCCGATAGCATCTATGCATGGCAAAACGCGAGATTCGACTGTTTGGGGACCCGGTGTTGCGCACCGTGTGTACGGAGATTACGGAGATCGACGCTGGCGTGCACGCCATGGTCGCAGATCTCTGCGAAACCGTGGACGAGCCCGGGCATGCCGGGCTCGCATCGACGCAGATCGGGTACACCCAGCGCGCGTTCAGCCTCCACATTGACGGGCAGATTGAGTATGTGCTCAATCCGGAGCTCGTCGAGGTCTCGGGGGAGCCGCAGCTCACGGGCGAGGGGTGCCTCTCCGTTCCTGGCCTGTGGTTCGACGTCCTGCGTTACCCGTATGCGAAGGTGCGCGGCATCGATCTGCAGGGAAACGAGATCTCTGTCGAAGGCGAAGGGCTCAAAGCGCAGGCGCTGCAGCACGAGTGCGATCACCTCGACGGCAAGCTGTACATCTCCAGGCTTGAGCGGGAGGCGCGCGGGGAGGCCATGCGGCAGATCCGCACCGCTGACTGGTTCTAAGCGAGCGCGCGGCGACGAGCGCGAGAGCCGCAGTTGCCGCTGAGGCGGCTCTTCATGCCTGAGGGCGTCGCCCTGAGCGATCACAAGCGCCCCTGAGGTGGGTGCCAGAGTGAGTACTTCCGAAGAGCGACCGCACGCAGCCGTGGGCCCCGGCATGCATCGGTAGCCCCACGCACGCATCCGTAAGCCCCGGTTTAATCCATTCCGACCCGTTTTAAGCCCGTGCAAGGGTCGGAATGGATTACACGGGGAGGACACGGGGGCCGGGGTGGCTCCACGCGCGCACCGGGCGCGCAGCGGAAGCGCGCGCGACCTACCGCAGACGCAGAAGGCGGCCCCCAGAACGAATCTGGGGGCCGCCTTTCTGTGCTTACAGCTTGCCCTGTAGCCTGCGCTGCGGGCGCGAAGCAGCTGCGTGCTAGCGCTGCGTCTGCACGAAGTCAGTCTGCGGGTTCTCCCCGTAGATCTCGGCGATCTCGGCCGAGAAGTCGCGCATGATGTTGTCGCGCTTAATGCTCATCTTCGGGGTGAGGTGGCCGTTGGCTTCGAAGAAGTCGGTCGGCAGGATCACGAACTTTCGGATCGACTCTGCCCGCGAGACGAGAGCGTTGCCACCGTCGATCGCGCGCTGCACCTCGGCGAGCACCTTCGGGTGCTTCGACGCCTCGAGGATTGTCATCGCGGGATCCTCGTCCTGGTTCTTCAACCACGCGGGGAGCATCTCGGCGTCGAGGGTGATGAGCGCCGCAATAAAGGGCTTCTGGTCGCCGACGACGACGACCTGACTGATGATCGTGTTCGACCGAATCGGATCCTCAAGCGCTGCCGGTGCGACGTTCTTGCCGCCGGCGGTGACGATGATCTCCTTCTTGCGGCCCGTGATCGTGAGGTAGCCGTCGGAGTCGAGCGAACCGAGGTCGCCCGTGCGGAAGAAGCCGTCTTCGGTGAACGCTGCTGCGGTCGCCTCGGGGTTGTTCCAGTACTCCTTGAAGACGTCGATGCCCTTGACCTGGACCTCGCCGTCCTCGGCGATGCGCACGGTGTGCCCGGGAAGCGCGGGGCCGACGGTGCCGATCTTGAACTTGTCGGGCAGGTTCACGGTCACGGGGGCCGTGGTCTCGGTGAGGCCGTAGCCCTCAAGGATCTTGATGCCGAGGCTGCGGTAGAAGTGACCGAGGTAGGGGCTCAGCGGAGCCGATCCCGACACTGCGTTCTTCACGCGTCCGCCGAGCTTCTCGCGGAGCTTCGCGTAGACGAGCTTGTCGAACAGTTTGAACTTCATGTTCAGCATGAACGGAACCTTGCCCGCGTCGAGCGCCTCTGAGTGCTCGACGGCTACCTTTGCTGCGGCGGTGAAGATCTTGCCCTTGCCGTCGGCGGCGGTGCTCTGCTCTGCCGAGTTGTAGACCTTCTCGAAGACGCGGGGGACCGCGAGCAGGAACGACGGGTGGAAGGTGCTCAGCGCGGGCAGCAGCTGGCTGGTGTCTGCCTGGTGGCCAACACGCACGCCGGCGTGCACGCAGAGGATCGAGATGAACCGCGCGAACACGTGCGCGAGCGTCACGAAGAGCAGCGTCGAAGCGCCGGGCTCCTGCACGAGCGAGGAGAGCGCGCCCGCCGAGTTGCGGGAGAGATCCACGAAGTTCGAGTGGGTGAGCACGCAGCCGCGGGGGCGGCCGGTCGACCCGGAGGTGTAGATGAGGGTCGCGATATCGGCGCCGACCGCGAGATTGCGGCGACGGTCGATCTCGGCGTCTTCAACCGAGGCGCCCTGCTCGCCGAGCTGTGCGACGGCACCCTCGTCGATGCGCCACACCTGCTTCATCTCGGTGAGTTGATCCTCGATCTCGGCAAAGCGGGCGTGCTGCTCGCCGGTCTCGATGATGAAGTGCTTCGCGCCTGAGTCTTCGAGGATCCAGTGGATCTGCAGCGCGGACGACGTCTCGTAGACGGGAACCATGACGGCGCCCGTGTAGAGGATCGCGAAGTCGACGAGCGACCACTCGTAGCTTGTCTTGCACATGAACGCGACGTGGTCGCCTGGCTGGACACCCGCGGCGACGAGGCCCTTCGCGAGCGAGACGACTTGCCGACGGAACTCGGTGGCGCTGATGTCGCTCCAGCCGCCGTTCGACGGCGTGGCGAACAGGGCCAGGTCTGGCGTAGCGGCAACCCGCTGCTCAAGAAGATCGGTAATGTTGTCTTCGGGAACCGGGGGAATGAGCAGTGGTGTTTCTGACAGCTTCACGGCAACTCCTTTGTACCTTGTGTCGGACGCTTCCGCGGCTGTTCGGCCGCAGGCATGTATGTTGAACAGCCTATCTCTATGCGCCTGTGGATGCGCGGCTCCGCTATTCTGAAGGCCTACGAAGGGAACCAGCTCACTTTGCTCTACTGGATCTTTAAACACCTGATCGTCGGGCCATTCCTCAAGGCGGTATACCGGCCGTGGGTGGAGGGAGCCGAGAATATTCCGGCCACGGGGCCCGTAATCCTTGTTGGGAACCACCTATCGGTTATCGACTCGTTTTTCATGCCAATCATGATTGATCGCCGCGTGTACTTCCTCGCGAAGAGCGAGTATTTCACCGGCAAAGGCCTGAAAGGCTGGCTCGTGAAGACGTTTATGCTGGCCGTCGGGCAGCTCCCGATTGATCGCTCGGGCGGCAAGGCGTCGGAGGCGTCGCTGAATACCGCGCTCCAGGTGCTGGATCGCGGAGACGTGCTCGGGATCTACCCGGAGGGCACGCGCAGCCCCGACGCGCGATTGTACCGCGGCCGCACGGGCGTGGCGCGCATGGTGCTCGAATCGGGAGCCACCGTTGTGCCCGTCGTGATGGTCGACACCGAGAAGGCGATGCCAATTGGCGCCAAGTTCCCGAAGATCCGCCGCATCGGCACGGTCATCGGAGCTCCGATGGACTTCTCGCGGTTTGCTGGCATGAGCGCGGATCGCTTCGTGCTGCGGAGCGTGACCGACGAGATCATGCTTGAGATCCAGAAGCTCAGCGACCAGGAATACGCCGACGTCTACGCGTCGAGCGTGCGACAGCGCGGCTAGACCACGCGTCGAGCGTGCGGCGGCGCGGCGTCGTAGCGCCGTTCGCTCTGGGCATCGCCCGGGCATTCCCAGCTGACCGGGCGTGTTGGGTAGGCTTGAGCGGGGCCGTCACCCAGGACGGCACACTTGAGATATACACGGGATGGCCATGAACGCAGTAAGCGTAGAGACCCTGACGGCGCAGCAGACCTTCGAGCAGCTCGATACCTATCGTGCACTCGTCGCGAAGCAGCAGCCGAGCTGGCCCGACGCTGCTGCCCTCGAGTATGCGAAGCAAGAGCTTTCGACGCAGCCGCCGCTCGTGTTTGCGGGCGAGGTCGACCAGCTGCGCGAGCGCCTCGCGGCCGCGGCGCGCGGTGAGGCGTTTCTGCTCCAGGGCGGCGACTGCGCTGAGACCTTCGAAGCGGCGACCGCCGACAAGATCCGCGACCGCGTAAAGACGCTGTTGCAGATGGCCGTCGTGCTCACCTACGGCGCGTCGATGCCGGTGATCAAGGTGGGCCGGATGGCCGGCCAGTTCGCGAAGCCGCGCTCGAGCAACGACGAGACCCGTGAGGGTGTCACGCTGCCCGCCTACCGTGGCGACCTCGTGAACGGGTACGACTTCACCGAGGCGTCGCGCACGGCCGATCCGAGCCGACTGGTGCGCGGTTACCATGTGTCCGCGTCGACGCTGAACCTCATTCGCGCGTTCACGCAAGGGGGGATGGCTGACCTGCGCCAGGTGAACTCCTGGAACCAGGGCTTCGTCTCGAACCCCGCGAACCAGCGGTACGAGGCGCTCGCGACGGAAATAGACCGCGCTCTGCGGTTCATGGATGCGTGCGGGGTGGATCACACCGCGCTCACCCAGACCGAGTTCTACGTGAGCCACGAGGCGCTGCTGCTCGATTACGAGCGTCCGCTCGCGCGGATCGATTCGCGCACGGGCGAGCTCTACGGCACGTCGGGGCACATGCTCTGGATCGGCGAGCGCACCCGCGACATCGACGGCGCGCACGTCGACTACCTGTCGAAGCTGCGCAACCCGATCGGCGTGAAGCTCGGTCCGACCGCCACGACCGACGACGCGATGCGCCTCATCGACAAGCTCGATCCCGAGCGCGAGCCCGGCCGCATCACCTTCATCACCCGCATGGGCGCTGAGAAGATCCGCGACGTGCTGCCGGGGCTGCTCGAGGGCGTCCGCGACGCTGGCGCGCAGCCTCTGTGGGTCACCGACCCGATGCACGGCAACGGCATCACGACCGCGAACGGCTTCAAGACGCGCCGCTTCAACGACGTGATGGACGAGCTGCTCGGCTTCTTCGAGGCGCACCGCGAGGTCGGCACGTACCCGGGCGGGATCCACGTCGAGCTCACCGGTGACGACGTCACCGAGTGCCTCGGAGGCTCGGAGAACATCGACGAGGAAGCGCTCGAGCAGCGCTACGAGTCAGTGTGCGACCCGCGCCTGAACCACATGCAGTCGCTCGAGCTCGCTTTCCAGGTCGCCGAAGAGCTCAAGCGCACGGTGGGCACGACCCGCTAGCGCGTCGCGCACGCAGCAGACCCCGCCCCGACGTTCATTCGCGGGGCGGGGTCTGCTGTGTGTTGGTCGCTGACTGTCGGCCACTGTGTGCCGGCCACTGTGTGCCGGGCGTTTCGAGCCGGCCGTTACGTGCTGGCCGCTACGTCCCGGCTACAGCGAGAGCTGCGACGTGACGCGGATCTCGGTGCCGGCCTCGACCCGTTCGCCGGCGGCGGGTGTGCTACCGGTTGCGCGGGCGAGGCCGCGGAGCGCCTCGGGGACGAGCGTGGTGGGGGAGAACCCTGCCCCGGCGAGCGTGTCCATGGCCTCCTGCAGGCCGAGGCCGGAGATGTCGGGGATCTCGAAGAGCTCGGGCCCCTGCGAGATTTGCAGCCCGACGGCATCGCCCGGGCGCACGGGGTCGGTGAGCCAGATGATCCCGATCACCTGCCCCTTGGGCACGTCGTCACTGATGACCTCGGTATTGCTCGCGCTGTCGACCACGAGCTCGCTCTTCGCGAGTGCCTCGGTGGCCTGCTCGACGCTCATGCCGCCCACCTCGGGGGCCGGGCCCGCAGAGAGGATCAGGTTGATCGTGCTGCGCTCCGGGAGGGTCTCGCCGAGCTCGGACTCGTCGCCGTCAAGCGCGCCGAGCACCTCACCAGCTGCGGCGCCCGAGAGCCGGGTGTCGGTGATCTCGCCGAACGTGAACTTGCTGTCTTCGATGAGCTTGATCGCATCGTCCTGTGACAGCCCCACGAGGGTGGGGACGGGGAGCAACTGCGGGCCCGTCGACTGGCAGACAGTGACCTCACTGCCGCGGTCGAGACGTGTACCCGGCTCGGGAGTCACGGCCGCCGCGAGCCCGACCTCGACCTCGAGGCTTGCGCACTCGGATGCCACGACCACGAGATCAAGCTGTTCGAGTGTCTCCTGGGCTGCAGCCATGGTCTCGCCCGTGAGGTTGGGCACGGTGACCTTCGAGCCGGGGCCCTGCCCAAACCAGAGCGCGACGCCCCCGGTCGCGAGGAACAGCACGGCGAGCACGGCAGCGGTGATGAGTCCGCGACGCGAGCGGCGCGCGCTCTGCGCACGGACCCGTTCGACGTCGCCCTCGTGGGCCGGAGCAGCGCCGGTGCCGCTGGTGCCACCGCCGTTGCGCGCCCCCGTGAGCGTGCCCTGTTCTGCACGGTTGAGGATCGACGTCGACGGCGTGAGCTGCGTTGTCGCGGGCGCGCCGAGTGCGGCGGTGCCCGGGAGCACGCTCGTTTCCGAGAACTCGGTGGTGCCCGGCAGTACCGCGGTCGCGAGCGCCTCGGGGAAGCCATACGGGTCTTGGCGCAGCTCGCGCATGTGCACGAGCGCCTCGCCGGCGTTAGCGGGGCGCAGCTCGGGGTTTCGCTGGGTGAGCCAGACCACAAAGCTGTCGAGGGCCGGTGTCGAGACGTCGCCGGCAGACGAGGGAGCGGGCACGTCTGAGTGGGCGTGCTGGTAGGCGATCTGCATCGGCTGCTCGCCGGTGAACGGCTGCGTGCCCGTGAGCATCTCGTAGAGCATGATGCCGAATGCGTACAGGTCGCTGCGCTCGTCTGCGATGCCGCGGGTGACGAGCTCGGGTGAGAGATAGGCGATGGTGCCGAGCAGCGCCTGCCCGGTCGTCGTGTTTGCGCTGACCGCGCGAGCGAGGCCGAAGTCGCCGATCTTGATGCGGCCGTCGTCGACGAGCAGCACGTTCTCGGGCTTCAGGTCGCGGTGCACGATCCCGGCGCTGTGCGCCGCAGCGAGGCCCGCGAGCACGGCGTCACCGATCTCGAGGCTCTGGTCGAGGGTGAGACGCTGCTGCTGCTTCAGGAGCTCGCGCAGGGTGATGTTCGGCAGGTACTCCATCACCAGGTACAGCCGCCCGAGGTCTTCGCCCTGGTCGAAGACATTCACGAGGTTCGTGTGCGAGAGTCGTGCGGCGCTTCTGGCCTCGCGGTCGAAGCGGCGCGTAAAGTTCTCGTCTTCCGCGAGGTGCTCGTGCATGACCTTCACGGCAACGCGGCGTTCGAGCCGGAGGTCGTGCGCGAGGTAGACCATCGCCATGCCGCCGCGCGCGATCCTTGAACGGATCACGTATCTCGCATCGAGCGTCTGCCCGATCAGCGGATCGATGGGAGGAGGAGTCACGCCGAAAGTCTACGGAATTTCGAGGTGGCGAGTGTTGCCGCGCGCCGGTGTTCACGGATTGCGCTTATGGAAACACGCTGGCAGAGTTAATGTGTGCCAGAAACTAGCGGAACAGATCGCTCCTATTACACCATTAGCCAAGTTGCAGAGCTCCTCGGGTTCTCTGTGAGTAAGGTGCGCCGCCTCATCGAGGATCACCACCTCGGGGCCGTGCGCCGCGACGGGGCCCTCATGGTGCCCACCGAGTTCGTGCAGGGCAATGAGCCGCTCCCGTCGCTTCGCGGCACGCTGCTCGTACTGCTCGACGCCGGCTTCTCCGACGATGAGTCGATGGAGTGGCTCTTCAGCGTGAGCGAGGAGCTCGGGGAATGCCCGATCGACTCGCTCGTAGACGGGCGGAAGAGCGCGGTGCGCAGGGCAACCCAGTCACTCGCCTTCTAGCAGTGACATGACAGAAGCCCAGGATCCCGAACGGGATCCTGGGCTTCTGTCGTTCACCCGGGTAGCGGGTCCGCGGGCTCGCGCTACGAAGTTCGCTGCGCTGCTCGCTCGGCGAGCACGTTGAGTCGAGCGATCGCGTCGCTGTCGAGCGTTGCGGCGTCGAGTGCTTGGTGAGCGCGCTCAATGTTGCGGGTGATCATCGTCTCGACCTGCTGCTCGGCTTCGCTTCCGCGGATGGTGCGCTGCAGCATGGCGACCTGCTCTTCGTCGAGGTCGGTTCCGAGCAGGTCGTCGAAGATGCGGCGCTGGGTGCCTGGGAGGGCTTCGCGTGCGAGCGTGACGAGGACCGTGCGCTTGCCCTCGATGAGGTCGTCGCCGCTCGGCTTGCCCGTGACGTTCGTATCACCGAAGACGCCGAGGAGGTCATCGCGCAGCTGAAACGCCACGCCGACGGGAAGCCCGAAGCCGGCGAGCGCCTCTTCCTGGGCGGTGCTCGCGCCGGCGAGGGCGGCCCCGATGAGCAGGGGAGCTTCGACGCTGTACTTCGCCGACTTGTACACGAGCACCCGGGTCGAGCGGTCAAGCTGCTCGGAGTGCTCGGCAAAGCCGCCCCGCTGCTCCTCGAGCACGTCGAGGTACTGTCCGAGCGCAACCTCGCTGCGCATCCGGTTGAAGTGCGCGCGGGTGGCGCGTGCGGCGTCACGGTCGGCGATCGTGTCGCAGGCGCGGCTCATGAGCTCGTCTGACCACGACTGCAGCAGGTCACCGAGCAGGATCGCGCTCGAGATGCCGAAGTGCTCGGGGGTGTTGCGGTAGCCGTGGCGCTCATGCAGGCCCGCGAACGTGCGGTGCACCGAAGGCCGACCCCGGCGGGTGTCGGAACGATCGATGACGTCGTCGTGGATCAGCGCCGCAGCGTGAAAGAGTTCGAGTGAGCAGGCGACGTCGAGGAGCGCCCCAAACTCGGCGTCGATGGGGCCGTCGATGTCTAGGGGGCGAACCGCGCGGTATCCGTGCACGGCGAAGAGCGCGCGAAAGCGCTTGCCTCCGGTGAGGAAGCTCTGAGCCTCGTCGAGCAGCGGCGCGGCGTCAGGACCCAGCGGCTCCAGCCCTTCGCGATGCGCGTCGATTGTATCGTTCAGTCGCTCCTGTATAAGGCCTGCGAGTCTCGTCGTTTCGTCCACCCGACTAGCCTATCCGGGAGGAGAAGCCGTAAACTGGTAGGAAAGACTTTTCTTGAGGGTGAAGGGGGCATTATGGCGCTGTCAGAACACGAACAGCGGCTGCTCGACGAGATGGAGCGCAGGCTCTATCAGAGCGAGGCAGATCTGCTTCCCGCGTCGACGGGCGTGCAACGTCGTTTCAACTATCGCTCGCTCGTGCTCGGCACGCTACTCGCGCTCGCCGGCATTGGCATGTTGATCGGGGGCGCGGCGATGCAGCAGCTGTGGCTCGGTCTCCTTGGCTTCGGCGCAATGCTCGCCGGCGTGCTCGTGATGTTCTCGAAGCGCACCGAGGTTGAGCCCGAACAGTTCAACGCCAGCTCACGGCCGCAGGCCGAATCAAAAGAGTCCCTGACTGACCGGATGGAACGGCGCTGGGACGAGCGCATGGGCGGCCAGTAGCCCCCCACTTTCCTCCACACGGGTCGCAGCTTACGCTGCGGCCCGTTTTTTTGTGCCTAAAAGCTGGCGCGCGGCACCCCCAGACGGGGTGCTTCCCAGGCCTCCGCAGGCGGTATCTGGCCCCAACGCGACCAAATTTGCGAGAAAGCCGTATTCCACTCCACTTTGCTCCACCAATAAATAACAGGTCGATAGTGGAGTTTCTTGGAAACTTGGCGCAAATTTATGAGAAAAGTGGAGGGAAGTGGAGTAGCGTGGGAGAAACGTAACTGCGGCGGGAGGGGAGTGGACCATGTTTCTCGGTACGTTCACCCCGCGCCTCGACGACAAAGGGCGGTTGATCCTCCCCGCGAAGTTTCGTGACGAGCTCGCAGAGGGCCTCGTCATCACCCGTGGCCAAGAGCGCTGCCTCTACGTCTTCAGCGAGAGCGAATTTGCGTCGATGCACGAGCGAGTGCGGCAGGCACCCCTCACCTCGAAGCAGGCTCGCGATTACCTCCGCGTGTTCCTCTCGGGCGCTCACCCAGAGACCCCCGACAAGCAGCACCGCGTCACCGTCCCGCAGAGCCTGCGCGACTACGCGGGGCTCGATCGCGAACTGGCCGTCATCGGAGCAGGCTCGCGGGCCGAGATCTGGGACGCCGCTGCGTGGGAGACGTACCTCACCGAACAAGAATCAGTCTTCTCCGACATTGAAGAGGAGGTGATTCCCGGCATGTTCTAGCCGGGAACACCGAATGGACGAAATCATCCCTAGAAACCCAGCCGAGCTGCACACCTCGGTCATGCTCGAGCGCTGCGTCGAACTGCTCGCGCCCGCCGCCAGTCGCGCAGGCGCGTTCGTCATCGACGCAACCCTCGGCATGGGCGGCCACACCGAGGCGCTCCTCGAGCGCTTCGATGGGCTCACCGTGATCGGGCTTGACCGCGACACCGAGGCGCTTGAGCTGGCCGGAAGCCGCCTCGCCCGCTTCGGCAGCCGCTTCGTACCCGTGCACGCCGTCTACGACGACATTGACTACGCCCTCGAGCAGGCCGGCGCCGGGGGCCTCGACGGTGCGCTGTTCGACCTCGGCGTCTCCTCGCTTCAGCTCGACGACGCGGACCGCGGCTTCGCCTACGCGCAGGACGCGCCGCTCGACATGCGTATGGACCAGACGAGCGGCCGAACCGCGGCCGAGATCCTCGCAGAAGAGCCCGAGGGCAGGCTGCGGGAGCTCTTCGAACGCTACGGCGACGAGCCGCTGGCCGGCCGCTACGCGCGCGCAATCATTGCCGCACGCAGGGTGACGCCGCTTGTGCGCTCGGGCCAGCTCGTAGACGTGCTGCAGGAGGCAACGCCCGCCGCGGTCGCGAGCAAGCGCCACCCCGCCAAGCGCGTGTTTCAAGCGCTCCGTATCGAGGTGAACGGCGAGCTTGCGACGCTCGAGCGGGCAATCCCCGCCGCGATCGACCGCCTGAATCTTGGCGGACGGCTCGTCGTCATGTCCTATCAGTCGCTCGAGGACCGCATCGTGAAGCGGGCGCTGCAGGCACGCAGCCGCTCGACCGCCCCGCAGGGGCTTCCGGTGGAGCTCCCCGAGCACCGCCCCGAGCTGCGCATCCTCACCAAGGGGGCGGAGCTCGCAAGCGAGGCGGAACGCGAGATCAACCCGCGGGCCATCCCAGCGCGGCTCCGCGCCGCTGAACGAGTAAGGGAAGTGTCATGAATGCAACAGTTCCCGTCGAGGGAGATTCGATCCACCTCTTCGGAGCGGCGGCGCCCGAGCGCGAGACCTGGGAGGAGCGGCGGACCCGGCTCCGCCCAGTTGACGCCCCCGCGCCCAAGCCCCGCAAGAGCCCCGTGCTCGGCGCGATTGTCGCCGTTGGCGTGATCCTCGGGATCTTCGCGGCGCAGCTCGCCCTGAGCATTCTCGTGTCGGAGGGCGCCTACGAGAGCCGTGCCCTGAGCATCGAAGAGCGCGATCTCGGTCGCGTCGAGCGCGTGCTGTCGCAGAACCTCGACAAGCTCGCTTCCCCACAGAACCTCGTGGAAAACGCAGGTGCCCTCGGCATGGTCCAAAACGTCGCTCCGGCGACGATGCGGCTGAGCGACGGCGCGATCCAGGGCTCGCTCGACTCCGCAACTCGTGAGGCGAGGGCCAACCTCGTCCCGAACGCGCAGCTTGACGCGCTGCCCGTCGTCGACACCCGCGGGCTCCTCGCGAGCCGCACGGCACCGCAGGTGCCCGCCGCCGACGCGGCAGAGGCCGTCGCCTGGCAGGGTAAACTTCCCGCACCGGAAACCCACTAACGACCGACGCGGCGCGAAGGAGAGGAACGAGTGTTGTGGCGAACCCTGAGCGGTAAGCGCGGACGAAATCTCATCGTGTTCGCGATGGTGATCATCGTCGCGTTTGCGTTCATGGTGCGGCTGATCGACGTGCAGATGGTCTCCGCGGCGCAAATGAACGCGGATTCGCGTGAGAAGCGCGCGGTGCCGATGATTATCCCGAGCGTTCGCGGAGACATCGTCGACCGCAACGGCGACGTCCTCTCGACAACCGACGAACGATACGACGTGCAGCTGTCGCCCAAGAACGTCGACGCTGACGGGACGCGGATGTTCTTCAGGCCCGACCT
Organism: Leucobacter sp. BZR 635; assembly: GCF_048061935.2. Lineage (NCBI taxonomy): Bacteria > Bacillati > Actinomycetota > Actinomycetes > Micrococcales > Microbacteriaceae > Leucobacter > Leucobacter sp. BZR 635. Next base: position 26,740 of record NZ_JBLUNZ020000036.1, read on the forward strand.
CGAGCGCGGTGTCGGCACGGTCGAGGTCACCGCTGACCAGGCCTTCGCCGAGATCGGCGCGATCACCGGGCAGCGCGGGCCAGAGATCAAGAAGATCGTCGACGACGCGCTCGCGGTCGACAAAAAATCGGACTTCGCCTACGTCAAGCGCGGCGTCGACCTCTCGCAGCTCCAGGCACTCAAAGAACTGCACATTCCCTGGCTGACATTCGACAGCCAGCACAAACGGGTCTACCCGAACGGGGCCGTCGGCGGTAACATCGTGGGCTTTGCCGGCCAAGACGAAGCTCCGCAGGCCGGCGTCGAGCTCTCGCAAGACGAATGCCTCGCTGGCACCGACGGCGCGGAGACCTACGAACGCGGCGCTGACGGGGTGCAGCTGCCCGGCAGCCTCGTGCAAACCAAGCGGGCCGAAGACGGCGGCACGGTTGAACTCACCATCGACCGCGACCTGCAGTGGTCGGCACAGCAAGTCATCAACGAGCAGACCGCGAATGCGGGTGCCGAGTGGGGCTACCTCGTCATCATGGACGCGAAGAACGGCGAGCTGCTCGCGGTCGCAGAGGACGGCTCCGTCGACCCGAATGATGTTGATGCGTCAGATAGCTCTCGGCACAACGCGCGCTCCTTCGTCGACCCGTACGAGCCCGGCTCGACCTTCAAAGTGATCACCGCCGCCGCGCTCATCGACCAGGGCGCGGCGACGCCGGAGACGATGGTCACGGCACCCTACAACTGGCAGCCGCAGCCCGGCGTGAACTTCAGCGACTGGTTCCAGCACGGCGAGCACGACTGGACACTCACGGGCACCCTCGTCTATTCCTCGAACGTCGGCATCGCGAAGCTCGGCAGCAAGCTCTCGCCCGAGGTGCGCTACGACTACCTGCAGAAGTTCGGTATCGGGCAGCCCACCAGGGCAGGCCTCCCGCTCGAAGACGCAGGGCTCCTCGCCGACGTGGCCGACTGGGATGCGCAAACGAGCTACGTCACGATGTTCGGCCAGGGCCTGTCGTCGACAATCGTGCAGACCGCCGGCGTGTTCCAGACCATTGCGAACGACGGCGTGCGGATCCCGCCGTCGATCGTGAAGAGCTGCACCTCTGCAGACGGCAAGACCGTGAAGCCCGACCACGGCGAGCCAGTGAAGGTGATCTCGCCGGAGGCCGCGCGCACGACGCAGTCGATGCTCGAGACGACGGCCACTGACGGCCTCGTGAAGGGAATGCTGAACATTCCCGGCTACCGCATCGGCGGAAAGACCGGAACAGGCGAGCAATCTGACGGCCAGGGCGGATACCGCACCGACTTTGTGCACAGCTTCGCCGGCGTGTTCCCGATGGACGACCCGCAGTACGTCATCGTCGCCTCGGTCGGATACCCGCACGGCGGCGACGGGACCACGGCGGCGGTGACAGCGTTCCACGACGCGGCCGAGTCGACGATTCGCAAATTCCAGCTCCCGCCATCGGCGGAGGGCTACGAGAAGCTCCCAATTGGCGACGAGCCCGGCACGGCTGGGTAGGATAGATCCACGTGACCAGCTCTCTTGAGGATCGAACGATCCGACCCCAGCACCCGCGACAGGCGTCGCTCTCGCAACTCGCGGAGCAGTTCGCCTGTGACCTCTTCGACGCAACCCCGGGCGCTTTCGTCACCGGCGTAACGATCGACTCCCGCGATGTGCGGCCCGGAGACCTCTACGTGGGCATCCCCGGAGCGCGGCACCACGGTGCGAAGTTTGCCGACGCCGCAGCGCGCGCCGGAGCCGCCGCGATGCTCACCGACGCCGCGGGGCGCGAACTGGCCGCAGCGGCAGGGGTCACTGGCCTCCCGATCCTCGTCATCGACCGGCACCCGCGCGAGATCCTCGGTGAGCTGTCAGCGCGCGTCTACGGCACGCATGAGCTCGGAGCAAAGGTGTTCGGGATCACCGGCACCAACGGGAAGACGAGCGTCGTCTACTGCATCGCGCAGCTGCTCGAGGCGGCGGGTATTCGCCCCGGACTCAGCTCGACAGCAGAGCGGCGGATCGGCCAAGAGGTCATCGTCTCGAACCTCACGAGCCCCGAGTCCTCAGAGCTCCACGGACTGCTCGCCCGGATGGTCGAGCGCGGCGTCGAGGGCATCGCGATCGAGGTGTCGGCGCAGGCGATCGGCCGCCACCGCATCGACGGCGTGCACTTTGACGTGGTCGCGTTCAACAACTTCTCGCAGGATCACCTCGAAGAGTACGGCGACATGGAAACCTATTTCCAGGCGAAGGCCGCGCTGTTCGCGCCCGAGCATGCCGCCCGCGGCGTCGTCGTTGTCGACGGCCCGCACGGGCAGCGGCTCGCCAAAGAATCGGCGATCCCCGTCACCACCCTCGCGACCGAATACGGCCGCTCAGCCGACTGGCACCTCGCGGTCACCCACCAGAGCCTCGACGGCGTCTCGTTCGTGCTGCAGGGCCCGGAGGGCGCGCACTTCCGCGGCCGCGTGCCCGTCTTCGGGCGGTTCATGGCTGAGAACGCCGCACTCGCCCTCATCATGCTGCACGAGGCCGGCATCTCGCTCGAGCAAGTCGCCGCGGGGCTCGACAACGGGCTGATCCCGGTGCACATTCCCGGCAGGCTCGAGGAGATCACGGAGGGCGGCGACGGGCCGCGCTTCTTCGTTGACTACGGTCACACCCCCGGCTCGTTCGAAGCGATGCTCGACGCGCTCGGAGAGGTCGCAGACGGCGACATCATCTTCATGTTCGGCGCCGACGGCGACCGCGACACCACGAAGCGGGCAGAAATGGGCCGGATCGCGGCCGCCGGCGCTGACACAGTCATCGTCTGCGACTACCACCCCCGCACCGAGCCACCCGAGCAGATCCGGGCGCAGCTACTCGAGGGTGCGCGCTCAGCGAAGCACGCGACGCTGCACGAAGAACCGGACCCGCGTGCGGCGATCCGGCGTGCGCTGTCGCTCGCGAAGCCCGGCGACGTCATCTTGTATGCCGGCCCGGGACACGAGGATTATCAGGAGATCAACGGTGCGCAAATTCCGTACTCGGCGCGTGATGAGGTACGCGGGGCACTCCGCGAGGCAGGATTGCTTGCGTGATTGAACTAACTCTGTCCGAAATCGCGGAGGCCACCGCTGGCACGCTAATCCTCGCAGCAGGGGACACCCCTGAGACCGTTGTCTCGGGGGAATCCCAGACCGACTCGCGCGAGGTGCTCCCTGGCCAGCTCTTCTTCGCCCGGCGCGGCGAAGACACCGACGGGCACCTCTTCGGCGGCAAGGCCGCGCGCGCTGGTGCCGCGCTGCTCGTCGTCGAGCGGGAGCTGCACGCGGCTGACCTCGGACTCGAGGCCGCGGCCGACGCCGCAGCCTCCCAGCCCGCCGTTACCCAGCTCGTCGTGGCCGATGCGACTGACGCGCTCGGCGCGCTCGCGACGCTCGTCGTCGGGAGGCTCCGCGAGCGCGCGACGCTCAAGATCGTCGGCATCACCGGGTCAAACGGGAAGACGACGACCAAGAACCTCGTCGCGACGATGGCCGAGAAGCTCGGCCCCACCGTCGCCAGCGAAAAGTCGTTCAACAACGAGGTCGGTGGCCCGATCACGATGCTGCGCACCACCCCCGAAACCGAGACACTCGTCGCCGAGATGGGCGCGAGCGCTGAGGGCGAGATCGCCCGGCTCACGGGGATGGCGCAGCCACACATCGGCGTGGTGCTCTCCGTTGGTCTCGCGCACGCCGGCGAGTTCGGTGGGATCGAGGCGACCTTCCGGGCGAAGAGCGAGATGGTGCAGAGCCTCGACGCCTCGGGAATCGCCGTGCTCAACCGCGACGACCCGCGTGTTGCGCAAATGGCTGAGCTCACGCCCGCCCGCGTGCTGTGGTTCGGGCAGCACCCCGAGGCAGACATCCGCGCGAGCGACATCGAGCCCTCGGCGGCCGGCACCACCTTCACACTGCACGCGAACGGTGAGTCGCGTGAGGTCAGCTTCCGGGTGCTCGGTGAGCACCACGTGATGAACGCCCTCGCCGCGGCCGCGGTGGGGCTGACCCTCGGGCTCGACCTGGACTCGGTCGTCGCCGAACTCGAGGCGGCAACGCTCGCGGCCCCCGGCCGCATGCAGGTGCTCGGTGGCCGCGACGGCATCACCATCATCAACGACGCCTATAACGCGAGCCCGGACTCCATGAGCGCCGCGATCCGCACGCTCGCCCAGATCGGCAAGCCGGGTGGGCGCACCGTCGCCGTGCTCGGCGCAATGAGTGAGCTCGGCGAGTACACGATCCAGGAGCATCTGCGGATCGGTCTGCAGGCCGTGCGCCTGCGCATCAGCGAGCTCGTCGTGGTGGGCCGCGAGGCCCGCGACCTGCACATCAGCGCGATCAATGAGGGGTCGTGGGACGGCGAAAGCGTGTTCTTCGAAACCCAAGATGAGGCTTACAACTATCTACTCGAGACTCTCCGCGCCGATGACACGGTGCTGGTGAAGTCCTCGAACGCCGCAGGCCTGCAGGGCCTCGGAGACCGCCTGGGGGAGGCATACGCATGATCGCCATGCTCATCGCAGCCGGATTCTCGATGCTGTACTCGCTGCTGCTCACGCCACTGTTCGTGCGCGGCTTCAACCGGCTGCGCTGGGGCCAGCCCATTCGCGTCGACGGGCCGAAGCTGCACGAGGTGAAGCGCGGCACGCCGACAATGGGCGGGCTCATCTTCATCTCGGGCTCGGTGCTCGCATACTTCGTCGGCAAGCTTGTCATGGGGGAGGCCCCGACGCCCTCGGCGCTGCTCGTCATCCTCATGGCGGTTGGCGCGGGAACGGTCGGCTTCATCGACGACCTCATGAAGACCCGCAAGCAGAACTCGGCGGGCCTCGGGGGCTGGGCGAAGATCGCAGGCCAGATCCTCATCGCGGTATCGTTCGCCCTGCTCGGCCTGCAGTTTGCCGACCACCACGGACTCACCCCGGTATCCACGCACATCTCAGTGTTCCGCGATCTGCCGTTTGACTTCATGACGCTGGGCGTCGTCGGCGGCACGATCCTTGTGATCCTCTGGGTGATGGTCATCGTCACCGCAACGACGAACGCCGTGAACGTCACCGACGGGCTCGACGGGCTCGCGGCGGGTGCCTCGATCTTCGCGTTCGGCGCGTACGTCATCATCGGTTTCTGGCAGGCGGCGCAGAACTGCGCGGTGAGCCCCGGCGAGGCCGGCTGCTACGAGGTGCGCGACCCGATGGATCTCGCCGTGATCGCCGCAGCATTCCTCGGCGGCGTCGCCGGCTTCCTGTGGTGGAACACGAACCCGGCGCAGATCTTCATGGGCGACACCGGCTCGATGGGCATCGGCGGCGCGATTGCCGCGCTCGCGATCCTCAGCCGCACCGAGGTGCTGCTCGTACTCATCGGCGGCCTCTTCATCATCGAGACCGGCTCCGTGATCCTGCAGCGCGTCTACTTCAAGGTGACGAAGGGCAAGCGCATCTTCCGCATGAGCCCGATCCACCACCACTTCGAGCTCAAGGGCTGGGCGGAGGTGACGATCGTCGTGCGGTTCTGGATCATCGCCGGGCTCTTCGCGATCGTCGGAATCGGATCGTTCTACGCAGAATGGGTACTGAGCCAGTGACCGCCGGGAGTGAGCCAGTGAGCGAGACCCAGACGCGCCTTGACGCGCTCACCAGCTGGCACCACGACTGGTCGGGCCTGCGAGTCGCAGTGCTCGGCCTCGGGGCGACGGGCTTCTCAGTCGCCGACACGCTCGTGGAGCTGCGGTCGCGCGTCCGCGTCATCTACGGCGCGCCCGACACGGACCGCGAGCGGCTGCTCGACGTGATCGGTGCCGAGCGTGCGCTCGCGGAGACCGACGAGACGCAGCTCGCCGAACTCGACGCCTTCGACCCCGAGCTCATCGTGATCTCTCCGGGCTACCCCGCACACCACCCCGTCACGGGGTGGGCGAGCGAGCGTGGCGTGGCCGTGTGGGGCGACATTGAGCTCGGCTGGCGACTGCGCGACAAGACCGACCGGGTCGCTGACTGGATCTGCATCACGGGCACCAACGGCAAAACAACGACCGCGCAGCTCACGGCCCACATGCTCGTCGCTGGCGGGCTGCGTGCAGCCCCCGTCGGCAACATCGGCACGCCGCTGCTCGACGCGCTGCGTGACCCGCTCGGTTACGACGCGCTCGTGCTCGAGCTGTCAAGCTTCCAGCTCGAACGGGTGCACTCGATGTCGCCGTACGCGAGTGTCTGCCTGAACCTCGCCGACGACCACCTCGACTGGCACGGCGGCGCCACCGGCTACCGCGACGCGAAGGCGAAGGTCTACGCGAACACGCAGGTCGCGTGCGTCTACAACCGTGGCGACCTCGAGACTGAGCGCATGGTCGAGGAGGCCGACGTCATCGAGGGCGCGCGGGCCATCAGCTTCGGGCTCGACACCCCGCCACCGAGCGGCTTCGGCGTGGTCGACGGGATCCTCATCGACCGCGGCTTCCATACCGATCGGCGTGACGAGGCCTTCGAGCTCGTCACCGTCGAGGAGCTCGAAAACCGCGGCATCGGCCAGCCCCACATGGGCCTGAACATCCTCGCTGCGGCAGCGCTCGCGCGCTCGCGCGGCGTCGAGCCCGCCGAGATCGCGAGCGCGGTGCTCGGGTTTACCCCCGACCCTCACCGCGCACAGCAGCTCGGCGAATGGGCAGGTGCACGCTGGGTTGACGATTCAAAGGCGACGAACGCGCACGCGGCAGACGCCTCGCTCCGCGCCCTCTCGGGTGTCGTCTGGGTCGTCGGAGGGCTCCTGAAGGGCGCCGACATCGCGCCGCTCGTCGAGAAGCACGCAGCGAGGCTGCGCGGCGCCGTCGTGATCGGCGCCGATCGCAGCGAGGTGCTCGCGGCGCTTGCGGCGCACGCACCCACCGTTGTCGTCACCGAGGTGCTCGCTGAGCGCGGGGCCGAGGTCATGCGTGAGGCAGCTCGCGCGGCGGCCGAGATTGCGCAGCCCGGTGACACCGTGCTCCTGTCACCGGCGTCTGCGTCGATGGACCAGTTCGCCGACTACGCCGATCGCGGCCGCGCCTTCCAAGAGGCGTTCCACGAGCTCGCGGCGGGCGCGGAGTAGACGATGGCCGGGCGGGCCGGGAGGCCAGGGGAGGGCGGCGAGCAGCCGCAACCCCCCGTCACTGGCGCGCGGATCTCGCTCGGCGCGGGCGTGAAGACAGGCAACGACAAGACGGTCGCGCTGCTGTGGGGCATCACCCTGTTCCTCACCGGCATCGGCCTCATCATGGTGCTGTCGGCCTCGTCGATCACCTCCTACACCCAAGACCAGGGCTTCCTCGGGGTGTTTTGGCGGCAGATGCTGTTCGCCGCGATCGGCCTGCCACTCATGGTGTTCGCGGCGACCCGCAAACTCGACTTCTGGAAGCGCTGGGCCTGGTGGTTCTTCGGCGCGGGGCTGCTGCTGCAGCTGCTCGTCTTCACCCCGCTCGGGTTCTCCGCCGGTGGTAACCGCAACTGGCTGGCGATCGGCACCGTGCAGGGCCAGCCGTCTGAGGCGCTGAAGCTCGCGCTCGTTGTGTGGATCGGTGCCGTGCTGCTCAAGAAAGAGAAGCTGCTCGGCAAGGTCTCGCACGAGCTCATCCCGATTATCTTCCCGGGCGCGCTGCTCGCCCTTGGGCTCGTGCTCGCCGGCCGAGACCTCGGAACCGTCATCATCATGGCGGCCCTCGTGATCGGGGCAATGTACTTCGGCGGGGTGAGCTGGAAGACGCTCGGCATCATCGTGCTCGGCGGGCTGCTCGCCGTGGTCTTCTTCGTTGTGACGAGCCAGAACCGCATGGACAGGCTCTTCGAACACGCCGGGGGCGGCTCCGACTACTCGAACCTTGGCTGGCAGCCGCAGCACGGCCTCTGGGCGCTCGCCAACGGCGGCGTCTTCGGCGTCGGGCTCGGGGGCTCGAAGGCAAAGTGGAGCTGGCTGCCCGCGGCTGACAACGACTACATTTTTGCGATCATCGGTGAGGAACTCGGCTTCGTCGGAGCGATGCTCGTCATCGGGCTGTTCATCGGGCTCGCGGTGCTCATGCTGCGCGTTATCTCGCGATCCCGCGACCGCTTTGGCCGCGCCGTCGTTGGCGGTGCGCTCGTCTGGATCGTCGGCCAGGCGTTCATCAACATCGGTGTCGTCATCCGGCTGTTCCCCGTGCTCGGTGTTCCTTTGCCGCTCATTAGCTCGGGCGGAACCGCGCTCGTGTCGTGTTTGGTGACGATGGGCGTCGTGATTTCAATCGCCCGTGACGCGAAGCTCTACCAGGAGGAAATTGCTGGCTCGCCATCCGTGGCACGATAGTAGCTATGACGACCTACCTCCTCGCCGGCGGCGGCACCGCCGGGCATGTGAATCCGCTGCTCGCACTCGCAGATCGGATCCGCCTCCGCGAGGCAGACGCTGAGATCATCGTGCTCGGCACCAAAGAGGGCCTCGAAGCCCGCCTGGTCCCCGAGCGCGGCTACGAGCTCACGACAATCGACAGGCTGCCGTTTCCGCGGCGCCCCAACGGCTACGCGCTCACGTTTCCCGCAAAGTACTTCCGCACGATCAGGGAGGTGCGCGAGATCATTCGCGACCGATCCGTTGACGTCGTTGTCGGCTTCGGCGGCTACGCCTCAGCCCCCGCGTACCGCGCGGCGGCCAAGGAGGGCGTGCCCTCGGTGATCCACGAGGCGAACGCGAAACCCGGGATGGCGAACAAGCTTGGCGCGCGCTCGACCGAATACGTGGGCGTCACCTTCGCGGGCACACCCATCGCGCACGCGCGCGTCACCGGAATGCCGCTGCGGCCCGAGATCGAGCAGCTCGACCTCGCCGCGCTGCGCGGCGAGGCGCGCGCACACTTCGGCTTCGACGCGGACCGGCCGACGCTGCTCGTGACCGGGGGATCCCTCGGCGCGCGCGCAATCAACCGCGGCATCTCGAGCTCCGCGCAGGCGATCGTCGACGCAGGCGTGCAGGTGCTGCACGTCTGGGGCGGGCTCACCGAGATCGAAGACCCGGGCGTGCCCGGCTACCAGGTCATCGAATACTGCGACCGCATGGACCTCGCCTTCGCCGCCTGCGACCTCGCGATCTCGCGTGCCGGATCCACCACCGTCAGCGAGCTCGCCGGCCTCGGCGTCCCCGCGGTATTCGTGCCCCTCAGCCACGGCAACGGCGAGCAGCGGGCGAACGCGGCAGGCGTCGTCGGAGCCGGGGGAGCACTCATTGTCGACGACGCCGAGCTCACCCCCGCGTGGGTGAACGGCACACTGCTGCCGCTGCTCGGCGACAGTGCCCGGCTGCGCGAGATGTCCGAGCGGGCGCGCGGCGCCGGCGCACTCGACGGCACCGCCAGGCTCTACGACCTCGTGCGCGAAGCTCTTGCCGCACGATAGCCACCGGGTGAACGCTGCCGCAATCGCGCCCCGCTCGTGGGCGATGCTCGCCGTCATGGTCTTGGGGCAGGCATCCACGACCGTCGTCACCGCGACACCCGCCTTCCTCATCCCGTACCTCCACGCGGAGCAGGGCATGAGCCTCGCGAGCGCGGGCATGCTCGCGGGCGCCCCGAGCCTCGGTCTCGTCCTCACCCTCATCGCGTGGGGCGCGCTCACCGACCGATTCGGCGAACGCAGGGTGATCCTCACCGGGCTCAGCCTCACCACCCTCGCCGTCGGCGCCTCGATGGCTGCCGCCGCGTTCGCGCCTGGGTTTGTCTGGCTGGGCGTCGCCCTCGTCGCGAGCGGCGCGATGTCCGCCTGCATCAACAACGCGAGCGGCCGGCTCATCACCGGCTGGTTCCCGGTCGAGCGCCGGGGCTTCGCGATGGGCATCCGGCAGACATGCCAGCCCGTGGGCATGGCCATCGCAGCACTCGCCGTTCCCGCGCTGGCAAACGCCTGGGGCGTGGCTGCGGCGCTCGCCTTTGGTGGTGCGCTCACTCTGCTGAGCCTCATCGCCTGCGCGGCGGTCGTCGTCGACCCACAGATCCCCGCTCAGAAGCTGGCGGCGGTGAGCAGCAACCCGTACCGTGAGTCGGGCACGCTTGCCCGCATCCACGCCGTGTCAGTGCTGCTCGTCATTCCGCAGTTCGTGCTCACCTCGTTTGGGCTGGTGTGGTTCGTGATCGGCTTCGGCTGGAGCGAGCTCGCCGCCGGCGCGCTCGTCGCTGCAGCGCAGCTCATCGGGGCAGGCGGGCGGATCCTGGCCGGCAGCTGGAGCGACAGAGCCGGGTCCCGGCTTCGGCCCATCAGAATCATCGCGGTTGCCTGCGCCGCGCTGCTTATCGTCGCCGCGGCATTCGGGTGGGCCGACTGGGCCATCCCCGCCGCGATCGTCTACGTGCTTGTGAGCTGCGTGAGCGTCGCCGACAACGGACTCGCGTTTACCGCGGTCGCCGAGATCGCCGGGCCGCGGTGGTCGGGCCGCGCGCTCGGCGCACAGAACACCGGCCAGTTCTTGGCCTCGGGGCTGCTGCCGCCGGCGATCGGCGCGCTCATCGCCGTGCTCGGGGTGCCGACCGTGCTCGCTCTGGTGGCGATCGCGCCGCTCATCGCCGTGCCGCTCGTGCCGAGCGAGCGCGACGCGCACGCGACGGCGACCCGCACGTTCCGATCGGGCCGCGCGGCGAGCCCTGTCGAAGCCCCGAGCGAGCGAGCTAGCTAGCTAGCGGCTGGACTCGCTGCCACGGGCCGGCGGCCTGCTGCGGTTGGGCTGGCAGACCTGCCTGTGGGCTGCAGCCCCTCCGGCGGTCTGCGCGGTACGCTTGGTTTGGCACGCGAATGCCCGGGCAGAAGCCCGCGCGCACGCGCGTGCCACCCCAACGCGCTGAGGAGGCACCCTGATGATCTACCCCGATCTCGAGCTTGAGATTCCCGAGAACCTCGGGCGGGTGCACTTCGTCGGCATCGGTGGGGCGGGCATGAGCGCGATCGCGCACATGATGCACGCGGCGGGGGTGCCGGTCACCGGCTCCGATCGCGGATCGAACTACAGCACACAGGCGCTCGAAGCGGCCGGCGTGCCCGTGGCAGTGGGACACGCGGCCGACAACGTCGGCGAGGCCGACACGCTCGTCGTCACCGGAGCGCTCTCGCCCGACAACCCCGAGTACCTGCGTGCGCGTGAGCGCGGCATCCCCGTGCTGCACCGCTCGCAGGCGCTCGCCTGGCTCGCCCGCTCGCAGCGCCTCGTCGCGGTCGCCGGCGCACACGGCAAGACCACGTCCACAGGCATGCTCGCGACCGCGCTGCGCGGTCTGGGGCAGGATCCCTCGTTCGTGAACGGCAGCGTCATCGCGGGGATCGGCGCGGCCTCAGCCGCTGGCACCGACGACCTGTTTGTGATCGAGGCCGATGAGAGTGACAAGTCGTTCCTCATCTACGACACCCAGGTTGCGCTCGTGACCAACGTCGACCCGGAGCACCTCGATTTCTTCGGTTCGCGCGAGAACTTTATGGCCGCGTTCGTCGAGTTCGCCCGGGGCGCGAGCGAACTGCTCGTCATCTCGGCCGACGACCCGGGCGCGCTCGAGGTGCTCGAGACGCTGCGTGCCGAGGGCGCCGAGGGCGCCGAGGATGCCGAGGGTGCGGGGCATGCCGGCGCTCGCGCTGTTCCCGTGCGCACCTTTGGGTTCGCCGATTCCGCTGACGTGCGGATCCACGCTGTGCACACCGGCGGCCTCGCCGTGCTCGAGCTCGAGATCGACGGCGCGCGCTTCAGCGAAAAGCTCGGCGTGTTCGGCCGGTATAACGCGGTGAACGCGGCCGGCGCTGTCGCCGTGCTCACCGGCCTCGGCTTCGACCCCGCGGCCTCACTCAAGGCCGTGGCAGGGTTTACGGGAACGCATCGCCGCTTCGAGTTTCACGGCGAGCCCGGCGGTGTCAGGCTCTACGACGACTACGCCCACCACCCGACAGAGGTAGAGGCGCTCCTCGACTCCGCACGCTCGGTGGCGGGCGACGGGCAACTCATCGTGGTTCACCAGCCGCACCTCTACAGCCGCACACGCACCTTCCACCGCGAGTTTGCCGCGGCGTTCGCTGCCGCCGACCACACGATCGTGCTGGAGATCGACGGGGTGCGGGAGGCACCGGATCCGACGACCACCGGCGAAATCGTCACGCAGGCGTTCGCCGACCAGAGCCGCGCGAGCTACGTCGACGACTGGGGCCGCGCAGCCGCCCAGGTCGTCGAGCTGACCCAGCCCGGAGACCTCGTGCTGGTCGTCGGCGCTGGCACGGTCTACCAGATCGTGCCGCGGCTCGCGGACGCGCTGGGGGCATCGCCAGCGGCTGCAGCGGGCGGCGCCGGTGTGGGGAGCCTTGACGCGAACGGGCCCGCCGCGAGCGAGACGCACGGCGCTCGATGAAACGACCGGGAGGGTTCGACAGCGGTGCCGGGCGCGAGCCCGACACTGACGGAGCTGGGCGCCCGGCTCGATCTGGGCGCGCGGAGCGGGCCTCGAAGCAGGATCGGGCCTCCGAGCAGGATCGTGCCTCCGGGCAGGATCGTGCTGATAGCGCGCGGGAGGTGCCGGACGCCCCGCCGTCCCGTCCCGGAGTGCTCGACCGCCTGACTGCCGGCAGGCCAGCGCGGGCGACGGACGCTCGCACGCAGCCCGGGGCTGCTCATCCTGCGGGTGCTGCTCAGCCCTCGGGAGCTGGTGGCTCTTTGCACGCTGCGGGCTCGACTGGCTCCGACGGCGCTTCAGCGACTGACGCGACTGCTGACACCGACGTTATCCCAGACACGGGCATGCTCTCTGACGCTGGCTTGATCGCTGACCGCGACATACTTCCAGATCGTGGTGCCGTTCGCGGCGGTGCCGGTCCCTCTGGCTCCGCTGGCCTCTCGGATGCCGCGGACCTCACCGAGACTCAGGCGCTCGCACCGGCTGGCGCGGGCGGCATGCTGGCGACTCTGCGCGAGCCGAGGCCGGTTGACCCGGTACGCGCAGCGCAGAAGCGGTTGCGCGCTGCCGAGCGCCAGAACAAGCGGCGACTGCGGCGCGAGACGCGCCGCTTCACCGCAGCCTCGCGGCGCGCGCGCCGGCGTGTGTTCATCGCACTCGGAACAGTTGCCGGGCTCGTACTCTTTGTGCTTCTCGGAACATTCACGCCGGTGATGGCGGTGCGCGACATCAAGGTCGAGGGTGCCACCACCGTGAACGTCGAAGACGTGCAGCGGGCACTGTCAGAGTTCGAAGGAGTGCCGCTCGCCCTCGTCGACGAGAATGCGGTGCTGCGGGCGCTCGAGACCTTTCCCCTGATCCAGCGCTACGCAGTTGAGCGGGTGCCTCCGAAGACGCTCATTGTCCGCATCGAAGAGCGCGTTCCCGTGATCGCACTCGAGACAGACGGCGTCTTCCGCATGTATGACGCGGCGGGGGTGCTCGTGGGGGAGGCCCCGGAGCGCCCTGAGGGGGTTCCTCTCGGGGGTGACGGGCTGCGCAGCACGTCCTCGGAGGGGTTCCTTGCCGCGGCGCAGATCGTGCGCGACATGCCCACGGCGCTCCGAGGCCAGATCACCTCGGTGGACTCGAAGAGCGGGCAAGACGTCACGTTCCAGCTCGCCAGCGGTGTCGAAGTGTTCTGGGGAAATCCCGAAGAGACGCGTCGCAAGTCGCTCATTCTGGAGGCGATGCTCACCTCGCTCGGCGAGCGTCCAGTGAGCCATATTGACGTCTCCTCGACCGACTCGCCGATCTTCAGGTAGCTTCGCGGCGTGTCGGCGGGGCAGTGTGGGCCATGGCCCCTAACGTTGACACGAAAGCGTATACGGCAATACTAACTTTGAAGTTCAACTAGAACTTTAATGTTGCTAGTACTTTAGAGTTGAGGGGACCAGGTGGCCATGAACCAGAACTACCTCGCGGTGATCAAGGTTGTGGGAGTCGGTGGCGGCGGCGTCAACGCGGTCAACCGCATGATCGAGCTCGGCCTTCGCGGCGTCGAATTCATCGCGGTGAACACCGATGCTCAGGCGCTGCTCCTCAGCGACGCCGACGTGAAGCTTGATGTGGGTCGCGAACTCACGCGCGGGCTCGGCGCCGGCGCCGATCCCGAGGTCGGCCGTCGCGCCGCAGAGGATCACGCCGAAGAGATCGAAGAAGCCCTCGCAGGCGCAGACATGGTCTTCGTTACCGCGGGTGAGGGTGGTGGCACCGGAACCGGCGCAGCCCCCGTTGTCGCGCGAATCGCGAAGTCGATTGGCGCCCTGACCATCGGCGTCGTCACGAGGCCATTCAGCTTCGAGGGCAAGCGCCGCGCGGCACAGGCAGACGCGGGCGTGAACACGCTCCGCGAGGCCGTGGACACGCTCATCGTCGTTCCGAACGACCGCCTGCTCGAGATCAGCGAGCCCGGGATCAGCATGATCGACGCCTTCGCAGCGGCCGACCAGGTGCTGCTCGCCGGTGTGCAGGGCATTACTGACCTCATCACCACGCCCGGCCTCATCAACCTCGACTTCGCAGACGTGAAGTCCGTGATGCAGGGCGCAGGCTCGGCGCTCATGGGCATCGGCTCGGCGCGCGGTGCCGACCGTGCGATCAAGGCCGCTGAGCTCGCCGTCGCCTCACCGCTGCTTGAAGCATCGATTGAGGGTGCGCACGGCGTGCTGTTCTCGATCCAGGGCTCCTCGAACCTCGCCCTCAGCGAGATCACCGAAGCCTCCACGCTCGTGCAGGACGTCGTGCACCCGGAAGCAAACATCATCTTTGGTACCGTCATCGACGAGACCCTCGGCGACGAGGTGCGCGTGACCGTCATCGCGGCCGGCTTCGACGAGGAGCCCGCCGGGCAGTCGCGCGCGAATGCCGACCGCGGTCGCCGCGCAGGCCACGTTGAGAGCATCGAAGAGGCCAGCGCGGTCAGCGCCGCCCTCGCGAGCACCCCGCGACTTCCGCAGGCCGACGCCGTTCCGGCTGTCGAGCCCGGTGAGTTTGGTGGAGCGCTCGCGCATCCTCCCGTCGAGGAACAGCTGCGCGATCCCGCGTTCGACGGCGACGATGACGACGATCTCGACATCCCCGCGTTCCTGAGGTAGGCGAGCAGCGTGAGTGTGACCGACGCGCTTGCCGGGTACGACGGGCTTGCTGAGCGACTGGAAGACGTGCGCGGCGGCATCGCCGCCGCGTGCGCTGCCGCTGGGAGAGACGCGGGTGAAACCACCCTCATCGTTGTCACCAAGTTTCACCCCGCAAGCCTCGTTCGTGCCCTCGCCGAGCTCGGCGTCACCGATGTCGGAGAGAACCGCCATCAGGAGGCGCAGGACAAAGCGGCCGAGCTTGCAGACGTCGACGTGAACTGGCACTACATCGGCCAGCTCCAGACGAAGAAGGCGCGGCAGGCTGCGCAGTACGCGTCGGCGATCCATTCGATCGACCGCGCACGTCTCGTCGACGCGCTCGCGAACGTCGACCGCAAGCTTGACGTGTTCCTGCAGATCAACCTCACCGATGATCCCGGACGCGGCGGTGCCGCCCCGAGCGAGATCGAGTCGCTCAGCGAGCAGATCCTCTCGGCTGAGGCGCTCAACCTCCGCGGAGTGATGGCGGTCGCGCCGCTCGAGGAGCCCGCAGCAGAAGCGTTCGCACGCTTAGCCGGCTACTCCGAGCGTGTTCGCGCCCTCGCCCCAGCAGCGACCGCGATTTCAGCGGGCATGACGCACGACTACGCAGAGGCGATTGCGGCGGGTGCGACACACCTGCGAATCGGCAGCGCAATCACCGGAAACCGGCCCCTTGCCCGGTAGTGTCGAGGCAATACAACCGTTGGGAGAACAGATGAGCAACCCGTTGAAGAAGACAATGGTGTTCCTCGGACTAGCCGAGGAAGGCCTCGAGGAGGAGACGGTCGAGCAGGCTGCGCCTGAGCGCGAGCCGGCACCCTCCGCTCCCGCGGCCAAGCAGAGCCCCGCTGCTCGCCCGGCGGTTGCCCCGCTCCGGCGGGTTACCCCCGTGCGCTCGCAGGCACCGCAGGCGATGAACGAGATCTTCACCGTTCACCCGACCGCCTACCGCGACGCGCAGGTCATCGCAGAGAGTTTCCGAGACGGAGTTCCCGTCATCATGAACCTCTCACGGATGAGCGACGACGAGGCGAAGCGACTGATCGATTTCTCGAGCGGCCTCACGCTCGGCCTGAACGGGCGCATCGAGCGGGTGACGAGCAAGGTCTTCCTGCTCACGCCCGAGCACATCGAGGTAGGAACAGGGGAGCCTGCCGGCGAAACTGACGGCTCGTTCTTTGTAGCACCCTCCGCATAGTGGAAATACTGTACGTTGCCGGAACCGTAGTCGTTATCGCACTGCGGCTCTTCGTCCTGCTGCTGTGGGCGCGTTTTATCCTTGACTGGGTAATGGTGCTTGCCCGGGGGTTCCGACCCAAGGGTGTGCTCGCCGTCATCGTTGAAGCCGTATTTACGGTGACGGATCCTCCCATTCGCATGTTCCGTAAAATTCTTCCCCCCATCCGGCTTGGGCAGGTAGCCATTGATCTTGGCTGGTTTCTCACGATGTTTGCCTGCATCATTTTGATCCGGATTATCCCGAGCTGGGTATAAACACCGTAAGCTCATTGAGAGTTTGCTAGCGTTGATGTGTTGATCGCGCGAGCGATCCTTCCGACAGAAAGAGATTTAACGATGGCCCTAACTCCTGAAGACGTAGTGAATCAGAAGTTCACGATCACGAAGTTCCGTGATGGCTACGATCTCGATCAGGTCGATGACTTCCTGGACACGGTCGTCGAAGAGATCCGCCAGCGCGACGCCGAGAAGCAGGAGCTCGAGGCGAAGATCGCCGAGCTCACCGCACAGCTCGAAGAGCGCGGCTCCCTGAATCCTTCCGAGGAGACCATCGTCGTCGACGCCCCCGTGGCCGCGGCAGCTGTTGCTCCCGAGCCCGAAGAAACCGTCGAGGCAGAGGACGCAGGCGCGCAGCGCCCCGACGCCATCAAGTCGAGCGCGATGCTCCAGATGGCACTCGAACTGCACGACAAGTACGTGAGCGAGGGCGAGACCACTCGCGACGAACTCATCACCGCCGCGCAGACCAAGAGCACGCAGATGGTTGACGACGCCGAGCGCACCGCTCGCGAGCTCGTCGAAGAGGCGCAGAAGCGCCGCACCGACGAACTGCGCGCACACAGCGACGAGATGGAGAAGCTCAACCAGGTCGTGGCCGAGCTCCGCGGCTTCGAGAGCGAGTACCGCTCGACGCTCCGCTCGTACATCCAGTCGCAGCTCCGCGATCTCGACAGCTCGCCCGAGCCGCTCGTGAGGCCTGAGGGCCTCGAGTAAATCGAGGGTGAACACAAAACCTTCCGTAGCAGCGGCATCGAGCACCCCTCGCCGGGTTCTCGTGCCGCTGCTGCTCATTGTGGTGGCGCTCACCGTGCTCGTGAGCGATCAGCTCGTGAAGAACTGGGTCGTTGCAACGCTCCCTGAGGGCCAGACCGTGCCGGTGCTCGGCAATTTCCTGCAGTGGCACTTCGTGCGAAACCCCGGGGCGGCCTTCTCTATCGCGAGTGGGCAGACCTGGATCTTCACGATCCTCTCCGCGGTCGTCGTCGGCGTGATTATCTGGCAGATTCGCAGGCTTCGCTCGGTCCCGTGGGCGCTCTTCCTCGGCCTCCTGCTCGGCGGCGTGCTCGGTAACCTGACCGACCGATTGACGCGCGAACCCGGGTTCCCGGAGGGTCACGTCATCGACTTCATCTTCACGCCGTGGATGATGCCCGCGATCTACAACATCGCTGACATCGGCATCGTGAGCGGCATGATCCTCTTCGTGCTCATCACCCTCTTCGGCTTCTCGATCGAGGGCGGCCGAGAGACTCGCGCCGACCGGGCTGCGAAGGAAGCTGCAGCGCTCGAAGCGAAGCAGGCTGCTGCTGGTGCGACGGCTGCTGGTGCGACGGATGCTGGTGTGACGGATGTTGCCGAGACGCCCGCTGGCTCGCCCGCCGCCGATCCTGATCCGAATACTCCTGGTGAATCCAGTGAAAGGTCTGAGGGTGGAACACCGTAGTCTTCCCGTGCCCGAGGGGCTCGCGGGGGAGCGTGCAGATGCTGCGCTCGCAAAACTGCTTGGATTCTCCCGCAGCTATGCCCAAGAAGTCATCGCGGCCGGGGGCGTTGCCCTCGACGGGGTGACGGTCGCGAAGTCCGACCGGCTCAGCGCCGGTGCGCTCCTCGAGGTCAGCTGGGTGGAAAAGGCCGAACCCACCGTGGTTCCCGTGCACCTTCCCGAGCTCGGCATTGTCTATGACGATGACGACTTTGTGGTGATCGACAAGCCCGCCGGTGTCGCGGCGCACCCCTCGCTGGGGTGGACCGGGCCGACGGTCCTCGGCGCGCTCGCCGGTGCCGGGTACCGCATCGCTACCTCGGGCCCTCCCGAGCGGCAGGGAATCGTGCACCGCCTCGACGCGGGCACCAGCGGTCTCATGGCGGTCGCAAAGAGCGAGCGCGCCTACAGCCTGCTCAAACGCGCCTTCCGTGACCGGGAAGTCACGAAGATTTACCACGCGGTTGTGCAGGGGCACCCGGATCCCTTCTCCGGAACCATTGAGGGAGCTATCGGGCGACACCCGGGGCACGAGTGGAAGTTCGCGGTGACGAGCGACGGCAAGCCGTCGATCACACACTACGAAACCGTCGAGGCCTACCCGTTCGCGACGCTGCTTGAGGTGGAACTCGAGACGGGCCGCACCCACCAGATCCGCGTGCACATGTCGGCGCAGCGCCATCCCTGCGTCGGCGACACCATGTACGGTGCCGATCCCACGCTCTCTGACCGACTCGGGCTGACCCGCCAGTGGCTGCACGCTATGCGCCTCGGCTTCCGCCACCCGGGAACCGGCGAGCCCGTCGAGTTCGAATCCGTCTACCCTGCGGACCTGCAGCACGCCATAGACGTCCTCGACATCTAGCTCGTGGAGGGCTTGCGCGCTGGTTGGCTGGGCCTGCTTGCCTGCTTGCCCCTGCCCGGCGGAGCCTCGCAGCGCCCGCCCGCCGCGCCGAGCACCCCACCGAAATTCCGCCCTCTCTGACCCTATTTTTCCTGCGTGAGGCTAATACGGGCCGCAGAAGGCTCGGAAAGGAAAAACGGGGTGGGGAAGACGGGAAGGGCGCGCTCCCGCGACGGGCGCGCCGCTGTACCGCGATCCCGCCCCCGCGCCGCCGCGCCACTGTACCGCGATCCCGCACCCGCGTCGCGCCGAGCCGCCGAGCCGCTGAGCCGCGCCGAGCCGCGCCGCGCCGCCGCGCCCCCCTCCCGCCCGCAACGGGCGCGCCCACCTGGCGACGCTGGGTACGCGATTGCACTCGAGGGGGTACCCTTGAATGGTCTTCGAAAGGGGCTCATGAGTGTCGGATTCTGACGGTTTCGTTCACCTCCACGTCCACAGCGAGTACTCGATGCTCGACGGTGCTGCCCGTGTGAAGCCGCTTGTTCAAGCGGTCGCCGAGCAGGGCATGCCTGCGGTCGCAATCACCGACCACGGCAACACCTTCGGTGCGTTCGACTTCTGGAGTTCGGCGAACGACGCTGGCGTGAAGCCGATCATCGGCATCGAGGCGTACGTCACCCCCGGCACGCACCGCTCCGATCGCACGCGCGTGCGCTGGGGCGACGGGGGCGGCGACGACGTCTCGGGTGCCGGCGCGTACACGCACATGACGATGCTCTCGGAGTCGACCGAGGGCATGCACAACCTGTTCAGGCTCTCCAGCTATTCCTCGCTCGAAGGCTACTACTTCAAGCCGCGCATGGACCGCGAGCTGCTGCAGACCTACTCGAAGGGGCTCATCGCGACGACGGGCTGCCCGTCGGGCGAGATCCACACCCGCCTGCGGCTCGGCCAGTACAAGGAAGCTCGCGAGGCCGCCGCGGAGTTCCAGGACATCTTCGGCAAAGAGAACTACTTCGCCGAGATCATGGATCACGGGCTCGAGATCGAGCGGCGCGTGCAGAATGACCTGCTGAAGATCTCGAAGGATCTCGGGATCCCGCTGCTCGCCACCAACGACCTGCACTACGTCCACGAGGGCGATGCGGAGGCGCACTCTGCGCTGCTGTGCGTGCAGTCGGGATCGCGGCTCGACGACCCCAACCGTTTCCAGTTCTCCGGCTCTGGCTACTACCTGAAGAGCGCCGCGGAGATGCGGCACATCTTCCGTGACCTCCCCGAGGCCTGCGACAACACGCTCCGCATCGCCGAGCGGTGTGAAGTCACCTTCAACACCTCGGCCAACTACATGCCCCGCTTCCCGGTGCCCGAGGGCGAGACCGAGGACAGCTGGATGATCAAGGAGGTGGAGGCAGGGCTGCACTACCGCTACCCGGCCGGCATCCCCGACGATGTCCGCAAGCAGGCGGAGTACGAGACCGGCGTCATCATTCAGATGGGCTTCCCCGGCTACTTCCTCGTCGTCGCCGACTTCATCAACTGGGCGAAGGAGAACGGGATCCGCGTGGGCCCCGGCCGTGGCTCGGGAGCCGGCTCGATGGTCGCGTACGCGCTCCGCATCACCGACCTCGACCCGCTGCAGCACGGGCTCATCTTCGAGCGCTTCCTCAACCCCGACCGCGTCTCCATGCCCGACTTCGATGTCGACTTCGATGATCGCCGCCGCGGCGAGGTGATCCGCTACGTCACCGAGAAGTACGGCGATGAGCGCGTCGCGCAGATCGTGACTTACGGCACGATTAAGTCGAAGCAGGCGCTGAAGGACGCGTCGCGTGTGCTCGGCTTCCCGTTCGGCATGGGCGAGAAGCTGACGAAGGCGATGCCGCCCGCCGTGATGGCGAAGGATATTCCGCTCTCGGGTATCACCGATCCGAAGCATGATCGCTACAAGGAAGCCGCCGAGTTCCGCGCGGTGCTCCAGGAGGATCCCGACGCCCAGAAGGTGTATGACACCGCACTCGGGCTCGAGGGGCTGAAGCGACAGTGGGGCGTGCACGCCGCGGGCGTGATCATGTCGAGCGATCCGCTTATCGACATCATCCCGCTGCAGAAGCGCGAGCAAGACGGCCAGATCGTCACGCAGTTCGACTACCCGACCTGTGAGACCCTCGGCCTCATCAAGATGGACTTCCTGGGGCTCAGAAACCTCACGATCATCTCGGATGCGCTCGAGAACATCCAGCTGAACCGCGGCGAGGAGCTCGACCTCGAGCGCCTCGAGCTCGACGACCAGCCCTCCTATGAGCTGCTGGCACGCGGCGACACCCTCGGGGTGTTCCAGCTCGACGGTGGACCGATGCGCGGTCTGCTGCGGCTCATGAAGCCGGATAACTTCGAAGATATCTCGGCCGTGCTCGCGCTGTACCGTCCGGGCCCCATGGGCGCGGACTCACACACGAACTACGCGCTCCGTAAGAACAATCTGCAGCCGATCACGCCGATCCACCCCGAGCTTGAAGAACCCCTGCAGGAGATCCTCGGCACCACCTACGGCCTCATCATCTACCAGGAGCAGGTGATGTCGATCGCGCAGAAGGTGGCGGGCTTCTCGCTCGGCCAAGCAGATATTCTGCGTCGCGCGATGGGCAAGAAGAAGAAGTCGGAGCTCGACAAGCAGTACGAGGGCTTCTCTGGCGGCATGAAGGAACGGGGCTTCTCCGAGGCTGCAGTGAAGTCGCTGTGGGACATTCTGCTGCCCTTCTCCGACTACGCGTTCAACAAGGCGCACTCGGCTGCCTACGGCGTCGTCAGCTACTGGACGGCCTACCTCAAGGCCCACTATCCGGCCGAATACATGGCCGCGCTGCTCACCAGCGTCGGCGACTCGAAAGACAAGCTCGCGATCTACCTCAATGAGTGCCGTCGCATGGGAATCAAGGTGCTGCCGCCCGCGGTGAACGAGTCGTTCGCGAACTTCGCCGCGGTCGGCGACGATATTCGCTTCGGCCTCGGCGCGATCCGCAACGTCGGCGGGCACGTCGTCGAAGCTGTGCGCGAAGCCCGCGAGAAGTCCGGCGACTTCGTGAGCTTCCACGACTACCTGAAGAAGGTGGGCCTGCCCGCGCTGAACAAGCGCACCATGGAATCGCTCATCAAGGCTGGGGCCTTCGACGGCCTCGGTGGCACCAGGCGCGCGCTGCTCGAGATTCACGAGAGCGCGGTTGAGGGCGCTGTCAAGGAGAAGCGCGCCGAGGAGAAGGGTGACGTCGGCTTTGACTTCGACAGTCTCTTCGCCGAGGCCGCGGAGGATTCCGGGGTCGACACCGAGACTGTGTCACTCGTGCCTGATCGCCCCGAGTGGACGAAGAAGGACAAGCTCGCCTTCGAGCGCGAGATGCTCGGGCTCTATGTGTCGGATCACCCGCTGCGCGGGCTCGAGACGACGCTCGCGAAGGAAGCCTCAGCGACGGTTGAGCAGGTGACGAACCCAGACGCAAACTTCGACGGCGAGACCGTGGTCATCGCCGGCCTGCTCACGAGCGTGCAGCACCGCACTGCGAAGTCGGGAAACCTCTACGGCATGGCAACGATTGAAGACTTCACCGGCGAGATTCAGGCGCTGTTCATGGGCAAGTCCTACCAGGAGTTTGGGCCGATGCTGCAGCCCGACTCCGTGGTGGCGCTCCGGGGCAAACTCAACTCTCGTGACGACGGCATGTCGATGCACGCCTACGGGGTGCGCGGCGTCGACACTTCGGTGCAGGACGAAGCGGGGGCGCTCACGCTCACCCTCACTGAATCGCGCGCCACTCAGCCGCTCATGGAAGAATTCCAGGCAATGCTAGGGAGGCACCCGGGTGATTCTGAGATTCGTCTCAACCTCATCACCCCGCACGCGGTTCGCGTGTTCGAACTTCGTGAGCGGGTGCGGATCTCTTCCGACCTGTTTGGCGAGTTGAAAGGGCTGTTGGGGCCTCGGTGCCTCATGGACGTAGAGGAATTGGTGTGATGAACGAATTGCAGCAGCGGATCATTCACGAGCTGGGCGCGCGCCCCACGATCGACGTGGACGCGGAGATCGAACGACGGGTGGCGTTTCTCGCCGACTACGCCGCGGGGATCCCGGGTGTGCGAGGCTACGTGCTCGGGATTTCCGGTGGACAGGATTCCTCGCTCGCCGGCAAGCTCGCGCAGCTCGCGGTCGAGCGGCTGCGCGAGCGCGGTGCGGACGCCGAGTTCTGGGCAATGCGGCTGCCGTACGGTGTGCAGCACGACGAGGACGACGCGCAGCTCGCACTCTCCTTCATCAACGCTGACCACGCCGTGACGGTGAACATTGCGGAATCGGTTGACGGTATGGTGTCAGCACTCAGCGATGCCACGGGGGCACCCGTGAGTGACTTTAACAAGGGCAATGTGAAGGCGCGTGCCCGGATGGTCGCGCAGTACGGTCTCGCGGGGGATCGCGGCCTGCTCGTGATCGGATCCGACCACGCCGCGGAGGCAATCACCGGATTCTTCACGAAATTCGGAGACGGGGCGGCCGATGTGGTTCCGCTGCAGGGGCTCACGAAAAGCCAGGGAGCCCAGATGCTGCGTGCCCTGGGAGCGCCAACCCGGCTGTGGGAAAAGGTGCCGACGGCTGATCTGCTCGACGGCAAGCCCGGCGAGACCGACGAGTCGAGTCTCGGGGTGACCTACCCTGAGATCGACGCGTACCTGCGGGGCGAAGAGGTAACGGACGCCGCGCGCGAGAACCTCGAGCGGCGGTACCTGTCGACGGACCACAAGCGGCGAGTACCGGTTGGCCCGAACGACAGCTGGTGGGTCAGCGGTGCGGGCGGTTCCAGCGAAAACGGCGGAAAGGAATCACGATGACCACAACGTTTGTGCTCGGAGGCGGCTGCTATTGGTGCCTCGACGCGGCATACCGCGCACTCCGAGGGGTGCGAGCGGTGCGCTCAGGCTTCACCGGGGGAGAGTTTCCGAACCCGACCTACGAAGCGGTCTGCACCGGGCTCACCGGCCACGCTGAAATCGTTGAGGTCGAGTTTGACGAGGCCGAATTGCCGGCCGAGGTGGTGCTCGATGCGTTCTTTACGATGCACGACCCGCGGCAGCTCAACCGGCAGGGCAACGACGTCGGTACCCAGTACCGCTCGGCGATGTTCTACGCGGATGATGCGCAGCGCGAGCTCTTCGAAGCCGCGAAGGAGCGCGCGAACGAGGCCTGGGGCGGTGGCGTGGTGACTGAGATTTCGCCGCTGGGTGAGGTCTTTGCGGGCCCCGAGGAGCACCAGGACTTTTTTGCCAAGAACCCAACCCAGGGCTACTGCCTTGCTGTCGCAGTGCCGAAGGTGAACAAGATCCGAGCGGGGTTCGCCGAGTATCTCGTCTAGGGGCGTTCGATCCCCGTCCTGATATTCCGAGACTGACCAAGACGGAAACTCTGAGGGCACTCCCGCTGCTACGTTCGGAAATGGCTCCCATTGTCGGGGGCCGTTTCACTTCACGTTCTCGGGAGGAACTCTCATGCCTGGTCTGCTCTCGCCCCTCACAGATCGGCGCCTGGTGGTCGTTCTCCTCGTGCTGGTCGGGCTCGTCGCGTTGCCCGCTTGCACGTCGCGGTCTTCCCCCGCGGAGGGGGAGTCCTCTGCTGTTGACGCAGGGGCGGAAGAGGATGTGGAGCTGGATGAGGTCGAGAAGGCCGAGGAAGTCGAGGAGCCGCCCGCTGAGCCCGCCTCGCCGTTTGATTTTGTGAGCAGCTCGGTGCTCAGCGACGAAGACGGCTACTCGTACAAACTTGACATCGAAGCCGTTTTTTCTTCTCAGATCGACAAAGACGTCACGCACGAAAAGCCCGGGTTTGCTACCGCGCTCGTTGCGTTGGAACGTGGCGTTGGGACGCTTGAGAATCTCACGCCGGAACGCGCCGCGAACCCCGTCTTCGTGGTGTCTCCCTTCCAGCTCTCCGCGGTCTACCCCGCGTCGAGCCCAGTGTGCGGTCTCGACGCCGCTCGAGACAAGATACTTCGCATTGACGGAGAGCCGTGTTTCATCGAAATCGCAACGGCGGCAGCGGTGTTTGACGACCGGAGCCACCCGCTTGGCGTGGGAGAGGTTAAGAACGTTGAGGTCGGCGTCATGGGGCAAATGATGAGCGACTACAAAGAGGGTGTACTCGGGGATAACGTGGTGCGGTTCCGGGGGATCCCCGAAGCCGAGTGGGAGACCTATGTGGACGCTATCCAGAACCCGGAGTATGTCATGTTGGCACTCGGCGTAGCTGGCGAGATCGTGAGTCCCGTCATGTGTGAGCGCGTGATCAAGCGGCAGGCATGGCCAGGTGCCAACGACCCACGCATTCTCGCCTCCACTGGCCCGCTACCGGTGTGTGAGTAGTGCGGGGCGGAGCGGGCCGGAGCTGACGACTGCGGGGTCGAATACCACCAGCGAGATTCCCGAGGATCTCGTATGATCTTGCCATGACTCGACAAACACCGAACGCTCAGATCACTGGTGGCGTGGTGTTCGAGCGCGGGGCCATCGCCGTGCGTCCGCTCGCGCTCTTCTTTCGCGTGGTGTCGCTGATAGTGATTGCGGCCGGCATCATCCGAATCACCCGAATCTTCGAGGCCAAGCCGGGCTGGCAATCGTTCACGTTTTACACGGTTCAAAGCAACGTGCTCTGCCTCGTCTGGGTCGCCCTGCTCATCTGGGCAACCGTGCGCGATATCGGCAAGACGGGCCCGCGCGGGCACTCGACACCCTCCGCGCGCTGGAGCGCGGCAGTCATGATGGCGATCACCATAACGATGCTGGTGTACCTCATCGTGCTCGTACCGATGACGTTTGTTCAAGACAGCGACTACGTGCCGTTCTCGCTCACTGACAACCTCATTCACATCATCACACCGTGTCTGCTCATTATCGATTGGTTGCTCTTCGTCCCGAAGGGGCGTATCCGAGGCTTCGATCCGCTGCTGTGGGTGCTCATTCCACTGCTGTACCTGGTGTACGCGTTCGTGTACGGCGGACTCGGCGGCGAGTTCTCGCCAGGTCAGCACTACCCGTATCCGTTCCTTGACCTTGGTGCTCACGGGGTCGGCGGCGTAGCGCTCAACGTGCTCGGCCTTGGCGTTGCGCTCGTCGCCGTCGGGTACCTGTTCTTCGGGCTCGATCGGCTGCTCTCTATCCGCTCGCGCAGGGCCGCTGTGGCTGGTCCCGGGCGCGGCAGGGGCGCGGCTGGCGCTTCTGGCGCTGCTGACGCTGCTGACGCTGCTGGCGCTGCTGGCACCCCTGGCACCGTGCCGACCGGATCACCTAGGTAGTTGCCAGGCTGGGCGTAAACCCGTCTGCGGAGAGTTGCTCTGGTGGCACGGGAGAATCGGCTGCTGTCGCGGGACCCGGGACGACCGCTCCGGGCGCCACGTCGGGGGATGCTTCCCCCTCCGCGGCACCCGCATCGCGCGGCATCGCGCCAGGCATCTTCGCGAAGCGGGAGGAGCCGAAGCGTAGGTCGTGGCCGATCCCCTCCGCGTCGATCTCAACCGATGTTCCGCTTTTTGCCTCGGCAGTCCACTGCCGCACCCGGAGCTTGCCGGTCACCACAATCCGGTCGCCCTTCTCGAGGGAGATCTTTGCGTGTGTGGCGAGGCTGCGGAAGGTATTCACTGTGAACCAGTTGGTGTCGCCGTCGATCCACTCCTGCTTTGCTGCGTCGTAGCGCCGGGCAGCGCTCGCGAGGCGAAAGGTGCAGAACTCGGCTCCGCCGGCCGGGGTGAACAGCTTGGGGGTGGTCGCAATCTGGCCGACTGCGCTGAACTGCTGGGACATTGTTGCTCCTTGGGGCTGGGCGAGATGATCTCGGGAAGATGGTGTGGAACCAGCGTGCCGTGGCGGGGAAGCCAGCGAACAGAAAACCCTGCATGTGTGGATGAATCGGGCGAGGCCAGGCGAATTTTCACGCTGTGGGGAATGCTCCCAGCATTGCGGAGGTGTTGCCGCCCGCACTCCCCATAGACTTGGGCCATGGTTGTGAAACGAGCCCGCCGAACCTCTGCCGCGGTTGCCGGCTCCCTGCTGCTCATGCTGGGGCTCAGCTCGTGTTCCCTGATCGAGGGGCCGACGCCGGTGACCCCTGAGCGGCCGCAGGTCGAGGTGCCCGCCGAGCCCGCGCAGTTCATTCCCGGTGGCTCAGCGGAGGAGAACCTGCCGTTCTTTACGCAGCTGCTCAGCGAATACTCGGCGGGGGACCAGCCAATTCAAGGGCAGCCCATCGTCGATGCTGTGGCTGCAGGGGGCTTTGACAAGGCAGCGATGCAGGTCTCGTTCGATCACTCGCAGACAAACCTCGTCGCAGACAGCATCTATGTTGCCGTGCGCTCGGACGAAACCTGCCTGATTGGGCAGCTCGTTACCGAGGATAGGGAAGTAGCGACGCAGGCCGTGGCTGCTGTCGGCCCCGACCGCAATGTCTGTCTCATCGGAAACACCCGCCCCATCGACTGGTAGCTGCCCGGTGCCGGCGCGCTCATAGGGCATCAGTTCAGCGATACAGGGGGTGTTGGGCGGCAAAAGTGATGCCGATTCGCTGAAGGCATATCATCTGAGCGCCGTGAGGCGGGGATGGGCAGGGAAGGGCGGGCAGGGGAGCCGGCCAGAGTCAGCTCACATCCCAGAGCAGGCGGTAGTAGGCGATCCGCTCGGGGTCTGGATCGATGCCGTAGCCCTCATAGACGAGGTGCTCGTAGCCCGGGCCGTAGTTCCACTCCGTGCTCCACGCCGCAACGGCGAGGTCGGCCCAGCGGTCACCGACGCCCAGCTCGCCGAGGTCGACGTGGGCCGTGAACTCACCGGCCTCATCAAGCAGCGTATTCGGCGCGCACGCGTCGCCGTGGCACACCACGGGATCGAGTACCTCGGGGGAGTTGCCGAGCAGCTCGCGGACGCGCGCGACGCTCAACCCGCGGTAGTCAGCGTGCCAGTCGGCCGGCCCGTCGCCTGCACGAGTGCGCGTCTCAAACTGCGCGAGTCTCGTCGGAACATCCCACCTGAACGGGCAGTCGGTGACGGGCAGGGTCTCGTGCAGCACTCGCAGCCCGGCGCCGATTGCGCGCGCCGCCGCGGAGGCGGCTGCGGGCGGCGCGATCCACTGCGGCGCGACCGCTGAATCCCCGGGAATCGCTGTCGTGACGAGCCAGGAGCCCGTGCCGTCTGATCCGTGCTCGAGTACCTCGGGCACGGCCGCGCCGTGGGCGCGCGCCCAGGCGAGGCGTTCGGCCTCGTCGGGCAAGGAAATCTCGGGGGTGCCAGCTGCGACCCACTTGATGAAGCGCGGCCCGCGCTGAGCGTCAGCGCCAGACCCCACGCCCGCATCCCGAAACGTCAGCCCGCCGAGCCCATTCACCCACACCGGCTGCACCGAGCGCCCGCCGGCGAGTTCGGCCACGCGCGCGGGCACCACGACCGGCCCCGTGGGGATCTGTGCGAGCGGTGCGCCGAAGTCACTCATGGAATTGATTCTCACACAGGGCTGGTGCCTCGCAGAGCGGGTAGAGTGGTGGGCGATAGATTCCACTTTTGTGAAACAGGGAGTTCGGGGCGCACGCGCCCGGAAAACATATGGCTGAATACATTTACCAGATGAGCCGCGCGCGCAAGGCGGTCGGCGAGAAGCTGATCCTTGACGACGTCTCGATGTCGTTCCTGCCCGGCGCGAAGATCGGCATGGTCGGCCCGAACGGTGCCGGTAAGTCGACGATCCTCAAGATCATGGCCGGCATGGACACGCCCTCGAACGGCGAGGCAATGCTGTCGCCCGGCTACACGGTCGGCATCCTCATGCAAGAGCCGGAGCTCGACGAGACCAAGACGGTGCTCCAGAACATCGAGGACGGCATCGCGATCAAGGCGAAGCTCGACCGGTTCAACGAGATCTCCGCGCTCATGGCCGAGCCCGACGCTGACTTCGACGCGCTGCTCGCCGAGATGGGCACGCTGCAGGAAGAGATCGACGCAGCCGACGGCTGGGATCTCGACAACCAGCTCGCGCAGGCGATGGACGCACTCCGCACGCCCCCTGGCGACGCAGAGGTTGGCCCGCTCTCCGGCGGCGAGAAGCGCCGCGTTGCGCTGACGAAGTTGCTGCTGCAGAAGCCCGACCTGCTGCTCCTCGATGAGCCCACGAACCACCTTGACGCCGAGAGCGTGCTGTGGCTCGAGCAGCACCTGCAGAAGTACCACGGCGCCGTCATCGCGATTACGCACGATAGGTACTTCCTTGACAACGTCGCCGAGTGGATCGCCGAGGTCGACCGCGGTCGCCTCATCGGCTACGAGGGCAACTACTCGACCTACCTCGAGAAGAAGGCCGAGCGCCTCGACGTGCAGGGCAAGAAGGACCAGAAGCTCGCACGCCGTCTGAAGGACGAGCTCGAGTGGGTCCGCTCGAACACGAAGGGCCGCCAGGCGAAGTCGAAGGCGCGTCTTGCGCGCTACGAAGAGATGGCGACCGAGGCAGAGCGCACGAAGAAGCTGGACTTTGAGGAGATCCAGATCCCCGCGGGCCCGCGACTCGGCAACATCGTCATCGAGGCGAAGGATCTCAAGAAGGGCTTCGGCGACCGCACCCTCATTGACGGGCTGTCGTTTAGCCTGCCGCCGAACGGCATTGTCGGCGTGATCGGCCCGAACGGCGTCGGCAAGACGACCCTGTTCAAGACGATCGTTGGTCTCGAACCGCTCGACTCGGGCGACCTGAAGATCGGCGAGACCGTGAAGATCAGCTACGTCGATCAGAACCGCGCGAACATCGACCCGAACAAGACGCTGTGGGAGGTCGTCAGCGAGGGCCTCGACATCATCACGGTCGGCAAGACTGAGATCCCGTCGCGCGCCTACGTCTCGAAGTTCGGCTTCAAGGGGCCGGATCAGCAGAAGAAGGCCGGCGTGCTCTCGGGTGGTGAGCGCAACCGCTTGAACCTCGCGCTCACGCTCAAGCAGGGCGGCAACCTGCTGCTCCTCGATGAGCCGACGAACGACCTCGACGTCGAAACGCTGCAGTCGCTCGAGAACGCGCTGCTCGAGTTCCCCGGTTGCGCCGTGGTCATCACGCACGATCGCTGGTTCCTCGACCGCATCGCGACGCACATCCTCGCCTACGAGGGCACGGATGAGAAGCCTGCCGACTGGCACTGGTTCGAGGGCAACTTCGAGGCCTACGAGGCAAACAAGGTAGAGCGCCTCGGCGCGGACGCGGCGAAGCCGTCGCGCGCCCACTACCGCAAGCTCACCCGCGACTAGTTCGCAATCACAGTGCCCGCAGGCCTCGCCCGCGGGCACTGTTGTTTTCGCGCTGGCGACGTCCAGCGCACATCGGCACCGCAGTGATCGCGGTGCCCGGGGAAGGATCTGAATCATGGCACGAGCACACGTCGAACTGCAGCTGCGCTGGGGCGATCAAGACGCCTACGGGCACGTGAATAACGTCGCCTATGCGCGGCTGCTTGAGGAGGCGCGCGTGCGTGCGCTGTGGATGGGAGCCGCGGTCGAACAGACCGGGCTCGAGCGCCACTTCAGTGCGAACGAAGAAGGCGAGCAGATGATGCTCGTCGCGAACCAGCAGATTGAGTTTGTGAAGGTGCTCGACTACTCGGCCGAGCTCGTCGTCGTGGAGATCTGGATCGGGAAGCTTGGTGGCGCGAGCCTCGAGATCCACTGCGAGATCCTCGACGGAGCAGCGGCCGAGCGCACCGTCGTGGCGCGCGCGATCACCGCCGCGGTGATGGTTGACGCGGTCACGGTGCGACCGGTTCGTATCACCGAGGGTGGGCGTGAAGCCATCGAGGCGTGGATGGACGAGCCGCTCGCGCTGAAGCGCGGCTGAGCACGGCTCGCGCGCCACGCGCACGCTACGACTGGCGCGGCACCCGGATCATCGACTCCTGGGAGACGCTCGCGACGAGCGCGCCCGAGCGGTCGTAGAAGCGGCCGTGCGCGAGCCCGCGGCCGCCCTGGGCCGTGGGTGACTCGAGCTCGTACAGCAGCCAGTCGTCGACGCTGAACGGCCGGTGGAACCACATCGAGTGGTCGAGGCTTGCTGCGCGCATGCCGGGGGTCGCCCAGGGGATTCCGTGCTGGCGCGTGACCGGCTCAAGCAGCACGTAGTCGCTCGCGAACGCGAGGGCCGCAGAGTGGACGGGCTGGCCGCCCGCGAGCGGTTCGCGGCTCCGGAGCCACACGAGCTGGCGGTTTGTGCGCTCGCCGACCTGCATGAACAGGTCAGATTCGACGTAGCGGAAGTCGAAGGGCCGGTTGAGCACCCACGAGTTTCGCAGGTCGCCCGTGAGGTGGCCGTACTTCTCCCAGACGCTCGGCAGGTCTTCGGGCTGCGGGATCGAGGAGACGTCGAATCCCTCCTGGTGCTCGAGCCCCTCGTCTTCGCCCTGATACGACGCGATGAGCGACATGAGGACGTCGGCGTTTTGATAGGCCTGCGCGCGCCTCGTGGAGTAGGACTTCCCATCGTAGAGTCGCGCAATCTCGAATGTCATGGGGGCGTTGCTGTCGCCCGGCCGCACGAAGTAGCCGTGCATCGAGTGGATCTCACGCCCCTCGGGGGCGGTGAGCCCGGCCGCGATGAGTGCCTGCCCGAGCACCTGGCCGCCAAAGGCGCGGCCGTGCGGTGTCGGCATTGCGGGCCCGGTGAAGATGTCGTAGTGCGTGCGGGCCTCGGTGCTCGCGAGCGAAAGCATCTTCGCGAGGTCGGGAACGTGGCCGTCGCGCTCCGTGGCCTGCTTGCCGGCGTCAGTCATCTTCGCAGCGTCAGTCATGCCGCCAGTCTATGGCTCCGCTGCTCGGCTGCTACTCACCTCGCGGCGCTAAGCTGGAAAGGATGAGCGCACACACTTCTTTCCTCAGCCTCCAAGACCAGGCCACTCGCGACGACCTGCAGAACTATCTCGGGCGACTTGCGCGCTTCGGGGAGGCCGAGGTGCGGCTGCAAACCCGCGGTGCGGTGCTCGCGGTCTACGGCTGCACCCAGGCACCGCTGAGCATCATGGATGAGTCGCCCGTGGTGCTCGTTATGCGGGCGTTCCCGCTGAGCGCGGAGCCGGCGGCTCCCGTTGATACCGTCGTCGAGGTGCGCGCACTCACCGACCGCCTTGCGCGCGTCGAGTCCGGGCTCGAGCTCGCGATGCCCGACATGACCGTCTCCGCCGCCTGGAGCGGCGTGCTCCCGCCGCTGGCGGGCTGGGAGGCGCGCGGCGAGATCGACGCCGGGTCGCTCGCCGTCGTTGCTGCCGAGGGGATGGCGCGGGTTGCTGAGAGCGTGCCGGCTGACGCGGGGGATCCCGTCGTGCAGAAGGTGCGCCGCGCGGTGTGGGGGAGTGAAATCGCCCCGGGGATCCCGGCCGCAGCGGCGTTCGCAGCCGAGGGCCTCGGCTTCCTCGCGGGGGTGGATCGGCTCACGCTTTCGGGCACGAGGGCCTGGACGCGCATGAGCGGCCGTAATGGTCATGTCATCTTGCGGCGCGGTGTTGGCCTCATGAGCTAGACTAGATGGGTCTATCTAGAGGAGTTAATTCATGGCTAATGTCAACGGCATCATCGACCCACCGATCGACGATCTGCTCGCCAAGGTGGACTCGAAGTACGCTCTCGTAGTTTTCGCCGCTCAGCGCGCGCGCCAGATCAACGACTACTACACCGATCTGCACGACGGAAACCTCTTCGACAACGTCGGCCCGCTCGTCGACTCGTCTGTCGACGACAAGCCGCTGTCGATCGCTCTCCACGAGATCGTCGAGGGCAAGCTGCAGATGACGCCTAAGGCGTAACTGCTTTCAGTGTCGGTGGCGCCGGATACCCTTACTGGTACCGGCGCCACAGCTATTCTGAGGCCGCGTTTCGCCGGCCGTGTTTGATTTCTATGCGAGGAGCCTCCGTGCTGCGTCAGTTCACCTCCGAGTCCGTCACCGAGGGACACCCCGACAAGATTTGCGACCGCATTTCTGACTCGATCCTCGACGCGATGCTGGAGCAGGATCCGGGCGCGCGCGTGGCAGTCGAGACGCTCGTGACGACGGGCCTCGTGCACGTTGCCGGCGAGGTGTCGACGAGCGGCTACGTTGAGATCCCGCAGCTCGTGCGCGACACGATCCGCGAGATCGGGTACACGAGCTCCGAGATGGGCTTCGACGCCTCCTCGTGCGGCGTATCCGTATCGATCGGGCAGCAGTCGCCCGAGATCGCCGACGGTGTCGGCGTCTCGCTCGAGGTGCGCGAGGGCGGCGACACCGACGAGCTCAGCGCGCAGGGCGCCGGCGACCAGGGCATCATGTTCGGCTTCGCGACCGACGAGACCCCCGAGCTGCAGCCGCTGCCGAGCTGGCTGTCGCACCGCCTGGCCGAGCGCCTCACGGAGGTGCGCAAGAGCGGGATCATCCCCGAGCTGCGCCCCGACGGCAAGACCCAGGTGACGATCGGCTACGACGGCGACCGGCCGGCCGCGATCGAGGCAGTTGTGGTCTCGACGCAGCACGCCGCGAGTCTCTCGGTTCCCGCGCTCCGCGAGATCGTCGCGCGCGAGGTTATTAACCCCGTGCTCGAGCTCGTGGACCTCCCGAGCGCTGACGCCGAGTTCTTCATCAACCCGGCCGGCCCCTTCGTGGTCGGCGGCCCGATGGGCGACGCGGGCCTCACCGGCCGAAAGATCATTATCGACACCTACGGCGGCGCGAGCCGCCACGGCGGCGGCGCGTTCAGCGGCAAGGATCCGTCGAAGGTCGACCGCTCGGCCGCCTACGCGATGCGCTGGGTTGCGAAGCACGTCGTGCGCGCGGGCCTCGCTCGCCGCGCCGAGCTGCAGGTCGCCTACGCGATCGGCCGCGCGACGCCCGTAGGGCTCTACGTCGAGACCTTTGGCACCGAGACCGTGCCGACGGAGCGCATCGAGGCCGCCGTGCGCGAGGTCTTCGACCTGCGCCCGCTCGCGATCATTCGCGACCTCGACCTGCTCCGCCCGATCTACGCACAGACGAGCGCCTACGGCCACTTCGGCCGCGAGCTTCCCGACTTCACGTGGGAGGCGACTCCGCGCGTCGCGGAGCTGCGCGCAGCCGCTGGCCTGTAAGGGGCGCGTGCATGCAGGCCGGGGAGACGACGTGCAGCTGTCTTGACGCGGAAGCGCCGAACGGTCGCGCCGTCGCCGAGGTACTGCTCGACTCGGCGCTGCCGCAGCTCGACCACCTCTTCGACTACGCGATTCCCGAAGACCTCGCGGGCGAGCTGCGCGTCGGCCAGCGCGTGCGCGTGCCGTTCCGCAATCAGCAGCGTAAGGCCTTCGGCTATGTCATTGGCTTTTCCGAGTCGAGCAGCTTCGGCGGAGAGCTCTCACCGATCGCCGACATCGTCAGCGCGGTGCCGCAGCTCACCCCGGAGATCTGGTCGCTCGCCCGCGCCGTCGCTGACCGGGCGGGCGGCTCCGCCGGGGACATCCTGCGGCTCGCGATCCCGCCCAGGCAGATCAGGGTCGAAAAGCAGCACCTCGCGCTCGCGGGGGAGCAGGCTGAGCCGGCGGATCCAGCAGCGCCGAGTGAGCCAGCGGAGCCAGCCGAAGCCGCGGAGCCAGCCGAAACAGCACTTCCCGACGCCGACGCGCACGAGATTGCCGGCCGGCTCGTCGGGGGCGAGCGCCTCGCGTTCACCGCGACGCACTCACCGATCCGCCTCCCGACCGGGGAATGGGTGGGTGGCTGGGCCGCGCGCCTCGCGCACCTCGCGATTGCCGTGCACGAGCAGCGCCGCAGCGTGATAGCGGTGCTGCCCGACTACCGTGACCAGGATCAGCTGCAGAGCGCCCTCGCGGCGTTCGGGGCCGACGATGTCGTGCGCGTCGACGCCAGGCAGTCGAACGGCGAGCGCTACACGAGCTTCCTCAGAGCGCTCGACAGGGTGCCGCGCATCATCATCGGCAACCGTTCCGCCGTGTACGCGCCGGCGCATGAGCTCGGCGCGATCCTCATGTGGGACGACGGCGACCCCGTGCTCGCCGAGCCGCTCTCGCCCTACGTGCACGCGCGCGACTCGGCGCTCGTGCGCGCCGAGCAGTCGGGTGCGGGGCTGTTCTTCGCCGCGCACGCCCGCTCCGCTGAGGTCGAGCGGCTCGCGCTCATCGGCTAT
The DNA here is from genome assembly GCF_048061935.2 of Leucobacter sp. BZR 635. Lineage (NCBI taxonomy): Bacteria > Bacillati > Actinomycetota > Actinomycetes > Micrococcales > Microbacteriaceae > Leucobacter > Leucobacter sp. BZR 635. Next base: position 61,884 of record NZ_JBLUNZ020000036.1, read on the forward strand.
GTCAAAGACCAGGAGAACCCGCCACGGCGTACCCGCGTCTTCCACGCCGACGCCTCGGTCGCGCCCGACGCCTTCGCCGGCCGCGTGCCAGACTTCGCCGCGCGCACGATCCGCGAGGGGCTACGCACAGGCCCCGTGCTCGTGCAGGTCGCGACCCCCGGCTACGCGCCGGTCTCGGTGTGCGGCGACTGCGGCGACCTCGCGCGCTGCACCGCCTGCGGCGGGCCGATCGGCTTCCGCGTCGCCGGCCGCGCCGCCTGCCGCTGGTGCGGCGAGCACGCGGCGGGCTGGGCCTGCCAGGGCTGCGGCGGCAACCGGCTCGCCGAGCGCGGTATGGGCTCGGCCCGCACCGTCGAGCAGTTCGAGCGGCAGTTCCGCGGCTTCCGCGTGCTGCTCTCCGACGGAGACCACCCGCGTGAGCGCGTCGATGCCCGGCCCGCGATCGTGGTCGCGACCCGCGGGGCCGAGCCGCTCGCCGCTGGGGGATACCGTGCCGTGATCCTGCTCGACGCGGAGCGGCTGCTCGGCCTCGAACACCTGCGCGCCGGCGAGGACTGCCTGCGCTGGTGGGAGAACGCGGCCGCACTTGCCGCGCCCGACGGTCACTGCCTCATGGCCTCGGGCGGCGGGCCCGTCGTGCAGGCGTTCGTGACCGGGCGCATTGACGAGTGGCTGCACAGCGAGCTCCGCGACCGGCAGGCGCTCAGGTACCCGCCGGCGGTGCGCGTCGCGAGCGTCACGGGCGGGCCAGCCGAGGTCGACCGCGCGATCGCCGCGCTCCACGCGCCCGACCGGCTGCCAGGGGTCGAGGTGCTCGGGCCGACGCCGCTCGATCCAAGCGACCCGGCCGCGCGCGGCGCGAAGCTCGTGCGCGCGATCGTGCGCTTCGAGTACGCCCGCGGCACCGACGTCGCGAAGCGCCTGCGCGGCGCGCTCGTCGCCGACGCCGCGGGCGCTTCGTCCCGGCAGAAGGGTCGCGCGCCGGGCCGCGCCCGGCCCGAGGCCCTCAGGCTGCGATTCGACGACCGCGGGGTGTTTGATGGGTGATGCGGCGGGGCCGCTCTCATCCTGGCGGTTCGCGGGCGAGTTCAGGCGCTCGCAGCTCACCATCTTCGAAGCGGTCGGTGCGGTGCCCGGGGAGGCTCCCGAGCGCCAGCTGCACATCGTCGCGCCGCCAGGCTCCGGGAAGACGCTCGTCGGGCTCGAGGTCGCCAGGCAGGACGGCGCGCGCGCTCTCGCGCTCGCCCCGACCACGACAATCCGCTCGCAGTGGGCCCGCTCCGCGCGGCAGCTCGCGGCGGGCACGTGGGGCGGCGACGACGGCTCCCCACCCGCCTCCGCTGCTGCGGTCCCGCCGGTGTCCGAAGACCCGGCATCGCTCGGCGATTTCACGGCGCTCACGTACCAGATGCTGTCGGTGCTTGAGACGAGCAACCCATTTAACGAGCTCGCGCGCGTCGAGTGGATCGACGAGCTCGTTGAGGCTGGCCGATCCTCCGCTGCCGCCGACGCGTGGCTCACAGACCTCGCCGCAACGAACCGCGCCGCCTACCAGCGAGGCGTGCGCCGCCGCTCCGGGAGGCTCCGCAAGGACGTCGTGCGGGCGGACCCGGCCGCGCTCGAGGCCGCGCTGCACCCGAACGCGCGCGCCCTCATCACCCGGATCGCCGACCATGGTGTGACGACCCTCATCCTCGACGAGTGCCACCACCTGCTCGACCACTGGGCCGTCGTCGTCCACTGCCTCGCCGGGCGAATCCGCGAGCGCGGCGTCGAACCCCTCATTATCGGGCTCACCGCGACCCTGCCGTCGGAGGACGACCGCACCCTCTACGAGAACTACACGGGCCTGCTCGGCGACGTCGACTACGAACTCCCGACGCCCGCCGTCGTCAAAGAGGGCAACCTCGCGCCATACCGAGACTTCGCCTGGTTCGTGACGCCCACCCCCGACGAGCTGACGTTTCTCCGCACACAGGATCGGCAGCTCGATCAGCTCGTGTCCGAGACGCTCGCCGGTGCAGACGGCCTCGACTTCCTCGAGCACACGCTCGTGGGCGGCGGCGCGGGTTCCGGTTCAGGCGCGGGTGCCGCAGCCGGTGCCGGATCCGAGACTCGCACAGCGCTCCTCCCGCCCACCGGTCGCGAGCTCGAGTCGCGGCTCGCGGCCGCCTTCAAGGCGGACTTCACGATTGCGGAGGCCGCGATGCGGGAGCTCGCGGAACTCGATCCTCATCACGACATCGTGCGCGCTGGCGGCCCCGCGGCCACCACGCGGCCGAGCACCGAGCAGCGGCTGCGTGTGCTCGCCCGCTACGCCCTCGAGCGCATCTTGCCAGACCCCGAGCGGGCGGCGCTGTGGGCGAAGACGCGCGGCGTGCTCGCCGACTTCGGCTACCACCTCACCGACCGCGGCGTGCGGCGGGGCCGCGATCCGATCGACCAGGTGCTCGCAACCTCTGCGGCGAAGGACAGCGCGATCGGCGAGATCCTTCGCCTCGAACTCGGCACCGACACCGGGAGCGACATGCGCGCGGTGGTGCTCGTCGACTTCGCCGTGCACGGGCACGGAACCGCCTCGCGCGGTGACCGGGCCGGGGCGCTCCGCTGTTTTGACACGGTCGTGGCAGACCCGCGGCTGACTGTGCTCCGGCCCGTCATGGTCACGGGGCAACACGTGCGGATCGCGGCGCGCGATACGGCGGCGCTGCTGCCGCGGCTTGCGGCGATCCTCGGGCGCGAACTCGCGACGAGCGAGACCCCGAACCCCGCCGTCGTTGAGCTTGAGACCGCGGGGCTCGGATCCGCCGCCGTGGTCGCCGCCGTCTCGCAGCTCGTCGCCGAGGGAAGCGTGCGACTGCTCGTCGGCACCCGCGGGCTGCTCGGCGAGGGCTGGGACTGCCCCGCGGTGAACACGCTCATCGACCTGTCGGTCGCGGCAACCTCCGCTGCCACCCAGCAGCTGCGGGGCCGAACGCTCAGGCTCGACCCCACCTGGCCCGAGAAAGTCGCGCACAACTGGACCGTCGCCTGCGTGCTCGAAGCCGACACGAAGCTCGACGGCACGAGCGACGTGGCGCGGCTCACCCGCAAGCACGCGCAGGTCTGGGGGATCGCCCTCGACGAAACCGCGGCGGTCGTGCGCGGGCTTGAACACACGCTGACCTCGCGGCAGCGCGTGCAGCTTGACGCGCTCAGCGCCAAACGGGTGCCGGCGACGCGCGCCGCCGACCTCAACCGGGCGACCGTCGAGGCGCTGCCGCGGCGATCCGACACCCGGCTGCAGTGGCGGATCGGCGAGGACTACCTCGGAGAGGAGCGGGCGGCCCTGGCCATCTCTGGACCGCCGAAGCGACGCCCGTTCGCGAGCTCGGTGACGCTGCAGTTCGTGCTGCTGATGCTCGGCACGCTGCTCGTCCTGGCGCTGCTGCAGCTCGAGCGTTTCGGGTCGCGGCTGCGCGAGATGCCCGTGGGTGGCGCGGTCGTGACGGTGCTGTTCGCGCTCGCCGTGACGCTCTGGGGCGCGCGGGATATCCTCGGGGAACTCTGGCGGTCGGTGCGCCAGCGGGCGCTGCCCGCGACCGCCTACCAGGGTGCCGCCTTCGCGATCGCCCGAGTGCTCCACAGCCGCGACTTCGTGCGCGCCTTCGGCCGGGGCAACATCGCGGTCGTTCCGCAGCACGCGACTCCGAGGGTCGTCTCCCACTACACGGTCGAGGTGCGCGGCGGGTCGCTCGCGGAGCAGCGGCTCCTGCTCGACACCCTCGAAGAGCTCATGGCGCCGGTGCGCTCGCCGAGGTTTCTGCTTGAGATTGGCGTCTCGCCGCTGAGCCTGCGAAACCCGGTGAGCTGGCTCGCCGGGAGGATCACCTCGCTGCTGGGCGTGCGCACCCGGTACCTCCAGGTGCCCGCGGTGCTCGGCAAGCGTCGGGCCGACGCGCAGCTGTTCGCGCGCGAGTGGACGCGTCAGGTGGGGCCCTGCACGCTGCACGAGATTGATTCGCCCGAGGAGCTCGCGCTGCTCACCCGCGCCCGCAAGCGGAGCGCCGCCCCGGACACCCGCACAACTCGCCGGGAGGTCTGGGCGTAGGAGTGGCGGGTGGGGGTCCGCCGGAGTACCCCCTTCCTGCAAAAGCACCCCCTTTCTACGCGCAGAAAGGGGGTGCTTTTGCAGGAAGGGGGTGCTTGCGCGGGCGACGCAGTTCCTGGGCCGGGCCCGGGAGCGCGAAGGCAGCGCCACGGGCGTTTACTTCGCGAGCAGCTCCGCGACGAAGTCCACGTCCTTGTCGCCGCGGCCCGAGAGGTTCACGATGATGACCTCGTCGGCACCCAGCGTCGGCGCGAGCTTCACGGCGTGCGCGACCGCGTGCGATGACTCGAGCGCGGGGATGATGCCCTCGGTGCGGGTGAGCAGCTGGAACGCCGCGAGCGTCTCGGCGTCTGAGGCGATCACGTAGTCCGCGCGCCCGAGCTGCTCGAGCCTGGCATGCTGCGGGCCGACGCCCGGGTAGTCGATGCCCGAGGCGATCGAGTGCACCGCCGACGGCTCGCCCACCGCGTCCTGCAGCACCTTCGTGCGCATGCCGTGGAGCACTCCGGGGGTGCCGAGCGTCATGGTCGCCGCGTGGCGGGTGCCCTCGAGGCCCTCACCGCCGGGCTCGACGCCGACGAGCTTCACTGACTCGTCCCCGAGGAACGCGGTGAACAGGCCGAGCGCGTTGGATCCGCCGCCGACCGCCGCGACGAGGTAGTCGGGGAGTGTGCCCTCAGCCTCAAGGATCTGTGCACGCGCCTCGCGGCCGACGACGGACTGGAAGTCGCGCACCATCGTCGGGTAGGGGTGGGGGCCGACGACGGAGCCGATCGCGAAGAAGTATTCCTCCGGATCTGCCGCGTAGGTGCCGAATGCAGAATCGACGGCTTCCTTGAGCGAGCGGCCGCCCTCCTCGACGGTGACGACCGTCGCTCCGAGCAGCTCCATGCGCACGACGTTCGGGTGCTGCTTCGCGACGTCGATCGCGCCCATGTGGATCTCGCACTTCAGCCCGGTGAGGGCCGCGGCGGTGGCGAGCGCCACGCCGTGCTGGCCCGCTCCGGTCTCTGCGATGAGGGTGCGCTTGCCCATGCGCTTGGCGAGCAGCGCCTCGCCAAGGGTGTGGTTGATCTTGTGCGCGCCGGTGTGGTTGAGGTCTTCGCGCTTGAGGTAGATCTTCGCGCCGCCGAGCTTTCGGCTGAGGTTCTCCGCGTAGTACAGGAGCGAGGGCCGGCCGACGTACTTCGAGAGCAGCGCCTGGTACTCGGCCTGGAATGCGGGGTCGGCGCTGGCCGCTGCGTACTCGCGAGCGACCTCTGCCATCGGCTCGACGAGGTGGGGCGGGAGCTCTGCGCCGCCGAACTCGCCAAAGAAGCCGGCCTCGTCGGCCTGGTAGTCGGGGTGCAGCGCGGGTGCGTCAGCCGTTACAGCATGCGCGGAATCAGCGTGAGACATGGGTGGTGAGCTCCTGGTGTTGAGCCTCGCACTGCGCCACCGAAACGAAAACCGCCCGAGTGACATGCACTGCGAGGCGGTGTGGGTTCTGGGTTCTGCGTAAGAACGTGGCCGCCTCTAGGCGAGCCACCACTCCTGGTTGAGTCCAATCTTGCGCATGGCAGGAGCATAGCACCTGGAACACCTGCGAGAATAGACGATATGCGTATTCTCTTCGCCGGAACTCCGGAATTTGCTGTGCCGAGCCTCCGGGCGCTCGCCGCGGCAGGGCACGACATCGTCGGCGTCATCACGCGCGAGGACGCGCCGCTCGGCCGCAAGCGCGTGCTCACGCCATCGCCCGTCGCGCAGGCCGCCGAGGAGCTCGGGCTCGAGACGCTCAAGGCCAATCGGCTCGGCGAGGACGCGACCGCCTGGGCCGAGGCCCGCGGCGCCGAACTTGGCGTGATCGTCGCCTACGGCGGGCTGCTGCGCGAGCCGCTGCTGTCGCTGCCCAATCACGGCTGGATCAACCTGCACTTCTCCGACCTCCCGCGCTGGCGGGGAGCCGCCCCCGTGCAGCGGGCGCTCATGGCCGGCGAGCAGGATCTCGGCGTCACCGTGTTCCGCCTCGTCGAAGCGCTCGACGCGGGCGACGTGCTCACGCGCGACACGACGAGCTTCGCGCCCGGCACCTCCGCAGGTGTTGCGCTCACCCAGCTGTCAAGCACGGGAACCGAGGCGCTCATGCGCGCGGTCGACCTCCTCGCTGCGGATCCCTCCGCGGGCGAGCCGCAGGTCGGCGAGGACACCTACGCGCACAAGCTCAGCCGGGAGGACGGCAGGATCGAGCCGCACACCGTCTCCGCCGCGGCCGCACTCGCGCACTGGGCCGGCGTCACCCCGGAGCCAGGCGCCTACGCGCTGCTCGGCGAGCAGGCGGTCAAGCTCACCGAGCTCAAGCCCTTCGCCGGCGATGTCCCGGCGGATCTCGCCGCGGGAGAGGCCCGGCTCGTCGGCAAGACCGCGCTGCTTGGCTTTGCCGAGGGCGCCCTCGAACTCTCACGGGTGCAGCCGGCCGGCAAGCCCGCAATGGACGGAAACGCGTGGCTTCGCGGCCGCGGCGGAAAGGCGGAGCTCGCATGAGCCCACAGGACAACGGCGGATCGCGCGGCGGCGGGCAGCGCCCGGGCGGCGGTGCCGGGAACGGCGCAGCCGGTCGAGGTGGCGGCAACGGCGGCGCGCGCGGCGGGAACGGCGGCGGCAACGACCGCAATGGTGGATCCCGCGGCGGCAGCTCCCGTGGCGGAGGGCAGCGCGGCGGCAGCGGCCACTCCCGTGGCGGCCAGCGCGAACGCGCCCCGCGGGTCCGCATTTCGGGTGCCCGCATCGTCGCGTACGACGTGCTGCGCGACGTGGTCGACCGCGACGCGTACGCGAACCTCGCGCTTGCCTCCCGTATCCGCACCGCGCGCCTCGACTCCCGTGACGCGGGTCTCGCGACCGAGCTCGCGGCCGGAACGTTGCGCGGCCTGGGCCGCATCGACCGCGTCATCGAACTCGCAGCGGGCCGCTCGACCGAGGACATCGACCCGGTGGCACTCAACGTGCTGCGCCTCGGCGCGCACCAGCTGCTCTCGATGCGCACCGCGGCCCACGCTGCCGTGCACGAGAGCGTCGAACTGCAGCGGCGCGTCGGCAGCGAGCGCGCGGCGGGCTTCGTGAACGGCGTGCTCCGGGAGATCGGGCGCGCGACGAGCGAGGAATGGGACGACCGTATCGTCGCCGAGGCGAAGACCCCTGACGAGGCGCTTGCCGCCCGCGCTTCGCACCCCGCCTGGGTGCTGCGGGCCCTGCGCGACGCGCTGCGCGCCGAGGGCCGCGAGGCTGAGATCGAGGCGCTGCTCGAGACGAACAACGCGTCGCCGCGCGTGAACCTCGCGCTGCTCGAGGGCGCGGGCATCACGGCCGAGGAGCTCGCGGCGGTCGAGCCCGACCTGTTTGACGCGGTGGGCTCCTCTGCGATCGGACTCGAGCTGCACGGCGGCGACCCCGCGCGCGCGATGGCGACGGCCGAGGAGCAGGCGAGCGTGCCACCAGGGCTGCTCCGCGTGCAAGATCAGGGATCGCAGCTCGCCGCCCTCGCGCTCGTCCGCGCGACCCCCGTCGCGCAGGGCGAGCGCTGGCTCGACCTCTGCGCGGGGCCCGGCGGGAAGACGGCCATCCTCGCCGCTGAGGCGCTCGTCGAGGGCGCGACTGTGCGCGCGAACGAGGTGTCGGATCACCGAGCCGATCTCGTCCGCGACTCGGTCAGCGGAGTGGCTGCCCTGCCGGGTGACGTCATCGAGGTCGTCTCACACGACGGCCGTGAGGAGGACGCTTACGGCTGCGGGCGCGGCGAGCACGAGCTCTACGACCGCATTCTCGTCGACGCGCCCTGCTCCGGGCTCGGCGCGCTGCGTCGCCGTCCCGAGGCGCGCTGGCGCAAGCAGCCCGGCGACCTCCCCGAGCTCACGGCGCTGCAGAGTGAGCTCATCGACGCGGCAATCGCGCACCTGAAGCCGGGCGGCGTGCTCGCCTATGTGACGTGTTCGCCGCACCTCGCGGAGACGCGGGTGGGTGTGGATCGGGCGCTGAAGCGCCACCCCGAACTGCGCGAACTCGATGCGAAGGCTGCCGTGCTCGCCGCGTCGCGCGAGGGTGAAGCGCCTGATCTCGCTGGCGAGCAGCTCAGCGCGCAGCTCTGGCCGCACCGCCACGGCACCGACGCGATGTTCGTCTCGCTGCTCACGCGCGACAGCTAGCCGTGCCGCGGCGCGCGAAGCGTCGGTCGAAGACTCCCTGACTCGCGAGGATTCCCAGCACGACGATCGCGCCGCCGAGCGGCTCGTTCCAGTGCATCCCCTCACCGAGGAACAGCGCGCCGAAGGTGACGCCGACGACCGGGGTGAGATACGTCACCGTCGAGGCGCGCGCCGGGCCCCACTCACGGATGATCCCCGTGTACCAGATGTAGGCGATGCCGCTGCCGAGCACCCCGAGCGCCGAGATCGCGAGCACGACTTGCAGTGTGAGGTGCACCGCCCCTGTTGAGAGGACGGGCGCGGCGAAGAGTGCGAGCGCGGTCGCGAGCACCATCTGCATTGCAGCGATCGTGATCGAGTCGAGGTCAGTATGGGCGAGAAAGCGGCGCATGTAGAGCCCGCCAAAGCCGTAGCAGGCGGTTGCGCCGAGCGCCGCGAGGAGTCCCGGCAGCGAGACGCTGCCGCCGTCGAACAGCACTCGCCAGGGAGCGACGAGAACGACGACGCCGAGGATCCCGATCCCGAGCCCGATCCGTTTCGCGCGTGACAGTCGCTCGGTCGGGAGCAACAGCGGGGTGAGCAGCAGCGTCATGATCGGTGTTGTCGCGTTCACGATGCTCGCCACTGTGCTCGGCACCATCGTCTCGGCCCACGCGAACAGGGTGAACGGAATCGTGCACAGCGTCGCGGCGACGACCGTGAGGTGCAGCCAGGTGCGGGGGTGTCGCGGCCAAGCCCGGTGCGTGACGAGCATGATGATGACGAGGGTGGTCGCGCCCAGACTGACCCGGCCGAGCGCGACCTGGCCGGGGGAGAGCCCCACCAGGCTGACCTTCATGAACAGAAAACTTGAGCCCCACACGAGGGCGAGGACGGTGAACGAGAGGGCGGTCCGGGAAGCTCGGGGGTGCGGGGACATGCGGCTAAGCTTAGAAATCACTCGAGCATGAGACAAACGAATATTGCTCATGCATGCATGAAGGGGACTCATGGCACTCACGACGCAACAGCTGCGCGCGTTCGTAGGGGTCGCCGACAGCGGATCCTTTACCGACGCGGCCGCCGCGCTCGGGGTCAGCCAGTCCGCGGTATCGCACGCGATCGCAGGGTTGGAGCGCGAGCTCGCCGGGCCCCTCTTTGACCGGCGCACCCTCTCGCTCACCCCGCTCGGGCAGCGGACCATCGGGCACGCTCGCGCGGCAGCGGTCGCGATCGAGACCCTCGAAGCAGCCGCCCGCGGAGATCGATCCGTATCTGGGTCTGTGCGCTTGGGTGCCGTGCCGACTGTCTGCCGGGGGCTGCTCCCCGAACTCATCGAGGAGTGGGCTGCAGCGCTCCCAGAGGTCCGCGTGGACGTGTTCGAGGGCGACGACGACGAGATGCCAGAGTGGCTCGAGAACGGATTCGTTGACATCGCGATCCTCGTCGACCCGGCCGATCAGCCTGCGCACTCGAAGGTCGTTGACGTCGACGAGTATGCGGCGGTGATTCGTGAGGACCACCCCCTCGTTGAGCTTCCTGAGATTCCCCTCGCAGAGCTCGCCGACGACGGCATGATCGTGTCGAGCGGCGGCTGCGAGACGCACGTCCAGTCGATCTTCGCGGCCGCCGGAGTCCCGCTTGAGGTGCGGCACCGGGTGCGCGAAACGAGCACCCTGCTCGCGATGGTCGAGCAGGGCTTCGGTGTCTCGATTGTGCCGACGCTTGGGCGCGGCATGCTCTCCTCGAGTCTCCGCATGCGGCCGCTCGTCGAGCGCCGCGCACGGCGACTGGTGCTCGCCCTCCCCGGCAACCGAGATCCGCATCCGGTCGGTGCCGCGCTCCTCGCGCACACGAGGTCGCGTCGTGCCGCTTCGAAGCTGTCTGACCGGGAGGCCGACGCGCTGCCCGAGGGAGATGTCGCCGCGCAGATCGCCTAGACTCGTGAGCGTGACCGCGCAGCGCATCAACCCCAGCATCCTGTCCGCCGATTTCGTGAACCTCCAGGCAGAGCTCGAGGCCATCCGCACCGCGGATCTCGTGCATGTCGACGTGATGGACAATCACTTCGTTCCGAACCTCACGATGGGCCCGCCCATTGTGGAGCGGATTCAGGCGGTGTCGCCGATCCCGCTCGATATGCACCTCATGATTTCCGACGCCGATCGTTGGGCTCCCGGATACGCCGAAATGGGCGCGTACTCGGTGACGTTCCACGCCGAAGCGACGACCGATGCGGTGGCGCTTGCCCGTAAGATTCGCGACATCGGCGCACGCGCGGGGATCGCGCTCAAGCCCGGCACCGACCCAGAGCCCTACCTCGAGCTGCTGCCCGAGTTCGACCAGGTGCTCGTCATGACCGTCGAGCCCGGCTTCGGCGGCCAGTCGTTCATGCACGACATGATGCCGAAGCTGCGCAGGTTCGCTGAGGCGCGCGCAAAGCACGGCCTCGACGTGTGGCTGCAGGTCGACGGCGGCATCTCGGTCGACACGATCGGGATCGCGGCCGAAGCCGGTGCAGACACATTCGTCGCGGGCTCCGCGGTGTACGGTGGCGTGCCCGAGGAGCGGATCGCGGACCTCCGCGTCGCAGCTGCCGCGCACAAGCACTAGCGGCAGCACCGGCGCAGGCATTAGCGCAGGCATGGGCGCAGGCGTTGGCGCCGTCGTTGGTGCGGTCATTCAGCGCTGCCGCCCCGCGCTCGCGCCCCCGGGCAACACCTGCCGAGCGGTTGCGCCGCCGGAGTTCGCGGGAGACACTGGGCTGAACGGCCGCTCCGGTCATCGTGCCCGGCGGCCACTCCCGAAGGAGGCCCCACGATGCAGCAGCGCAGTCGCGACACGACTTCTCGACGGATCACGCGAACGCTGCACGTGTTGACGGTCGGGCTCGGTGCGGTGACGCTCGCGGTCGCACTCTGGCTTGTCGCGCGAGACGAGATCCTCTGGGGCGTCGCGGCGTGCTTCATCGGCATGGTGCCGATCGCCGTCTTGACGGTTCTCACGCCGAAGCAAGAAAGCCCAGTCGACCCGGCCCGGCAGCGCGCTCGGCTGCTGACCGCAGCGCGCGCCATCATCGCCGCGGGCGGAGCGATGACTGTCGCGGCTGTGGCGCTCGCGATCTGGGCCCCGAGCCCGCTCGTCGCGCTATTTGCGGCCATGGGGCCGGGTGCGCTGCTCGGCGGCTGGTCAGTGCTCGCCAGTGTGCGCGAGGATACGCGGGCGCAGAAGTAGCGCCACCTTCAGCGTGTGAGCCTGACGGCACTCGGCTCGGCAACGGCGTCGGACCACTGAACGACAGGGGTGTCGCATGGCTGAAGACGCAAAGCTCGTGGCGCAGCAGGTGCTCGAGGCACAGCCGTTTAGTCGGTTGCTCGGGACCAGGCTCACCCGGTGGGACGCTGAGGGGATCACCCTCGAGCTCGACGTGCGGGCTGATCTGTTGCAGCAGCACGGCTTCGTGCACGGCGGCGTGCTGTGTTACCTCGCGGATAACGCGGTGACGTTTGCGGCTGGGCAGGTGCTCGGCACGGGCGTGCTCACCGCGAGCGTGAACCTCCACTATCTCAGGCCCGCGAAGGGCGACCTGGTGATCGCGCGGGCCGCCACGCAGGCAAATACCTCGGGGCGGGCGGTCGCCACCGTCGAGATCTACGCGGCGACCGGCGGTGAGGAATACCTGTGCGCGGCGGGTTCGGGGACCGTGTCGGCGATACGGGCAGCGGGCGCGCCACGCGGCTGACGCCGCGCTACAGGTGGTTTCCGAGAAGGCCTGGCATCTTCGACCGGTAATCTTTCACGAGTTACCAGTCAAGGACGAAAGGACCCCTTCGTGATTCTCGCGTTTTCCGTTGCCCCGAGCGGCGGCCAAGAGCACCCAGACGGATCGGTTGTTGAGGCGGTTGCCGAGGCGATCCGTGTCGTGCGCGACTCCGGCCTTCCGTACCGCACGAGCAGCATGTTCACCGAGATCGAGGGGGAGTGGGACGAGGTCTTCGACGTCGTGAAGCGCGCAACCGAGGCCGTCATGCCGTTCGGTTCGCGGGTGTCGCTCGTCATGAAAGCCGACATTCGCCCCGGCCACACGGGCGAGATTGACGGGAAGCTTGAGCGCCTCGAGGAGGCCGTTGCCCGCAGCGTGGGCGAGTCGAACCCCGATGAGGTGCGCGGACGCGCCCGGCACGTCCGCACCGCGTAACCAAAACCGCAGCTGGGGCGGGCGCTACGCCAGCCCGAGGAGGCCGAGCCCCGCGCCGGCCCCAGCACCGAGCAGCACCACCAGCCAGATCGGTGGGCGCCAGCGCCAGAGTGCCAGGCAGCACAGCAGCGCGAGCGCGAGTGTCGCGGCACCGTTGCCCGCAGCAGCCGCGACGAGGTGCACGAGCGCGGCCGCGAGGAGGCCCACGACCGCGGCGCTCGCGCCCAGCACGGCAGCATTGCCGCGAACGCTGCGGCGGAGCAGCTCCCAGAAGGGCAGCGCCCCGAGCAGCAGCAAGAACCCGGGGACAAAGAGCGCGATGAGCGCGAGCGCCGCACCCGCCGCCCCGCCCGGGCCGACTGTGGCGATCGCGCCAAGGTAAGCGCCGAAGGAGAACAGCGGCCCCGGCATCGCCTGTGCGACGCCGTAGCCGGCACTGAAGTCCCCCTCCGACACCCAGCCAGTCGCCACGAACTCGGTGTGGAGCAGCGGCAGCACGACGTGGCCGCCGCCGAAGACGAGCGATCCCGCGCGCAGTGACGCCGCGACGAGTGCGAGCCAGCCATCGCCGCACGCGCGGCCGACGACTGTCGCCGCTACCCACAGCACGCCGAGCGCGCTGAGACAGGCGAACCCCGCACGGCGGGAGACGCGGCCGCGCCTCAGCGGTTCCGCAGCAACTGTGTCTTCGATCCCATCCGTGGCAACTCCCTCCGGGGCAACCGCCGAGCCCTGAGCCGCGGCTTCGGTCCGCGCGAGCGCGGCGCGCGCGGCTCCCACGCACGACCACGCGCCGACGGCGGCACCGATAGCGATGACCACGAGCTGCGTGACGCCACCGGGCCACAGCAGCGAGGCGGCGAGGGCGGCGATGCCGAGGCCCAGCCGCGTGAGGTCCGGCGTGAGCGTGCGCGCCATGCCGACGACAGCGTGCGCGACGACGGCGACCGCGACGGCCTGCAGCCCCAGCAGCGCGCCGTCCCAGAACGGGCCGGTGAGGAACCTCCCGCCGACCGCGACGAGATACATCAGCAGCGCTGACGGGAGCGTGAACGCGACGAACGCCGCGACCGCGCCGGGAAGCCCGGCGCGCCGGAGTCCGAGGCCGAAGCCGACCTGGCTTGATGCGGGCCCGGGGAGGACCTGGCAGAGGGCCACGAGGTCGGCGTAGTCGCGATCGGAGACCCAGCCACGCCGCGTCACGAGCTCGCTGCGGAAATATCCGAGGTGTGCCACGGGGCCGCCGAACGAGGTGAGGCCCAGGCGCAGAAAGGTGCTGAACACCTCTCTCGTTGAGCCAGGAGGGGTCGCCGCCGGCTGGGTCGTGTGCTGCACGCAGACACCGTAGCGGGCGAAGGTGACGGGAAGGTGGCCGAGTCTCGCGCTGCGCTGGCCCGTGCAACGGCAGCCGCGAGCTCCCGGACAGCCTCGGTGCGAGGGGCGCTCCGGTCGGTTCGGTGCTGGATGCACGAGAGGCGGCCCGCGCCCTGCTAGTCTTGACACGTGAAAACCTTCGACACGCTCTTCGCCGAGCTCGCCGAGAAGGCCGCATCGCGGCCCGACGGCAGCGACACTGTCGCCCGGCTGGACGCTGGCGTGCATTCGATCGGTAAGAAGATCGTCGAAGAGGCAGCAGAAGTCTGGATGGCGGCCGAGTACGAGTCGTCAGAAGCCTGCGCCGAAGAGATCAGCCAGTTGCTGTACCACCTCCAGGTGCTCATGCTCGCGAAGGGCATGACGCTTGAAGATGTGTACACGCATCTGTAGCGTCAACGCTCGGCTTGAGCCCCGCGTTGGCGCGTTTCGCTGACCTTTGAAACTCACTCGGCCGATCCACACGCGTGCCTCGGCCACGATGGAAGGAAATTTCCACATGCTGCGAATCGCAGTTCCGAACAAGGGCGCCCTGGCCGAGGTTGCCGCAGAAATGCTCGCCGAGGCCGGATACTCAGGCCGCAAGGACTCGCGCAAGCTCGTGCACTCGGACCCGAAGAACGACGTTGAGTTCTTCTACCTCCGCCCCCGCGACATCGCCACCTATGTAGGTTCGGGCGCGCTCGACGTCGGTATCACCGGCCGAGACCTGCTGCTCGACTCGGGCTCGGAGGCCCACGAGATCGCAGAGCTCGACTTTGCCGACTCGACGTTCCGCTTCGCGTCGCCCGCTGAGGGCGATATCAAGGAGCTTGAGGATCTCGCCGGCAAGCGGGTCGCGACGAGCTACCCGACGCTCGTCGACACCTTCCTGCGCAAGCGCGGCATCGAGTCCACGCTTGTGAAGCTCGACGGTGCGGTCGAATCGGCGGTGCAGCTCGGCGTCGCCGACGCGGTCGCTGACGTGGTGTCCACCGGGGCCACGCTCCGCGCCGCGGGCCTCGATATCTTTGGCCCGGTTATTCTCGAATCGACCGCCGTGCTCATCGGCGGGCCGAGCCAGCACGCAGGCATCGAGCGCCTCATGCGCCGCCTGCGCGGCGTCCTCGTCGCGCGCAAGTTCGTGCTCATGGACTACGACCTTCCCGTCGAACACCTCGACGACGCGATTGCGGTCGCGGGCGGAATCGAGTCGCCCACGGTGTCGCCGCTGCGCGACGAGGAGTGGGTCGCCGTACGCGTGATGGTGCCGGCCGACGAGGCGAACTTCATCATGGACCGACTGTACGACCTCGGCGCGCGGGCGATCCTCGTCACCGCGATCCACGCCGCACGGCTGTAAGGGGCGCGCATCATGACTGTTGCAGTACGCGTGATTCCCTGCCTCGACGTCGCCGGTGGCCGCGTCGTGAAGGGCGTGAACTTTCTCAACCTGCAAGACGCGGGTGATCCGGTCGAACTCGCGGCGAAGTATGCGGAGCAGGGCGCGGACGAGCTGACGTTCCTCGACGTCACGGCGACCGTCGACGGCCGCTCGACAACCTATGACGTCGTGCGGCGCACCGCCGAGCAGGTCTTCATCCCGCTCACGGTCGGCGGCGGCGTGCGCGAGGCCGACGACGTTGCGAGGCTCCTCGAGGTCGGCGCTGACAAGGTCGGCATCAACTCGGGCGCGATTGCGAGACCCGCGGTAATCGGCGAGATCGCGGACCGCTTCGGCGCGCAGGTCGTGGTGCTGTCACTCGACGTGAAGCGCAGCGAGAAGCAGCCGAGCGGCTTCGTCGTGACGACGCACGGCGGCAAGCGCGAGACCGAGCTCGATGCGCTCGAGTGGTGCCGCGAAGCGGTGGATCGGGGAGCGGGCGAACTGCTCGTGAACTCCATGGACGCCGATGGCACACAGGACGGATTCGACCTCGAGCTCGTGCGGAAGGTGCGCGAGCTTGCCTCAGTGCCCGTGATTGCCTCCGGCGGTGCCGGTGAACTCGAGCACTTCGCGCCGGCGGTCGACGCCGGCGCGGACGCGGTGCTCGCGGCCTCCGTCTTCCACTACGGGAAATTCACGATCGGTGACGTCAAGCAGGCGCTCGCTGACGCCGGGCACACCGTGCGGCTCGGCGGGGGAGCCACCGCATGAGCGTGGAGCCACGCGTCACCGACGCCGAAGCCGGAAGCGATGCCGGAGCCGAAGCCGGAAGCGATGCCGGAGCCGACACCGGGGCCGACACCTCCGCTGCCGAGGCCGCGATCGCTGGGCTGAAGTTCGGCGTCGACGGGCTGCTCGCGGCGATCGTGCAGGACGACGAGTCTGACCGCGTGCTCATGCTCGCCTGGATGGACGCAGAAGCGGTGCGACGCACGCTCACCACGGGCCGCGTCACCTACTGGTCGCGCTCGCGCGGCGAGTACTGGCGGAAGGGCGATACGTCCGGGCACCGGCAGTACGTGCGCTCGGTGGCGAGCGACTGCGATGGCGACACCCTGCTGGTGCGCGTCGTGCAAATCGGCGCGGCCTGCCACACGGGCACGCGCAGCTGCTTCGACGGGCGCGAGCTTTCGGCCGTCGTCGGTGATCCAGCGGCCGAATAGCTGCGTACGTCTCAGCCCCGCCCGAGCCGGGCGGGGCTGAGACGTTTCTGACGATCGGCGGAACCCAGCGCAGGGTTCGCCCCGGAACCGAGAGATAGGCTGAGACAGTGAGCAACACCACCACCCGCGCCGAGTTCGATGCCGAACGGCAGGCCCACGCCGTCATTCCCGTCCGGCGCGAGATCTTCGCCGACGCAGACACCCCCGTGAGCATCTACCGCAAGGTTGCGGGATCGCGCATCGGTACCTTCCTGCTGGAGTCCGCAGAGCAGGGCGGCGTGTGGACCCGATTTAGCTTTGTCGGCGCGGGCAGCTTCGGCGTGCTGGGCGAACGCGATGGCCGCGCGCAGTGGACGCCAAGCGCCGAGACAATTGGTGCACCGCTGAGCGAGGACCGGCTGCTGCCAGGAGGCGTGTCTTCGCTGCAGCCCGTCGAGGCATTGCGCGCGGCCTACGAGCGCTGGAAATCACCCCAGATCCCCGGGCTTCCGCCGCTCGCGAGTGGCTTCGTCGGGTATCTCGGCTGGGAGACCGTCAGGCAGTTCGAGCGCCTTGACGCACCGCCTGCCGTGAGCACGGGGCTGCCGACGCAGGGCCTGAGCTTCGTCTCCGAACTCGTCGTGATTGACCACCGTGAGGGCTCGGTGATCCTCATCGCGAATGTGCTCAACGACCGGGTGCTCAACGCTGGCACGCTCGCGGGCGACGCCGCCGGGCAGGTCGACGGTGATGCCGGGCAGCTCGACGCTGATGCGCAGTGGGGTGATGCTGACGCGCAGTGGGCTGACGCGCAGCGGAGGATCGACGCGCTGCAGGCCGCGCTCTCAGCCCCCGAGTCGTCGCCGCTTGGCGTGCTTGACCGCTCGGCGCTGCCGGATCCCACCCGTCTGACGACGACGCCGGAGTTCATGGCGACTGTCGAGGCCGCGAAGCAGTACATCGTCGATGGCGATATCTTCCAGGTGGTGCCCTCGCAGCGCTTCGACCAGGAGTGCACGGCTGACCCGCTCGACGTGTACCGGGTGCTCCGTCACCTGAACCCGAGCCCCTTCCTGTACCTCGTGCAGCTCGAAGACAACGAGGGCGTGCCCTTCTCCGTGGTCGGTTCGAGCCCCGAGGCGCTCGTCACTGTGCAGGAGCACGGCCACGTGCGGACGCACCCGATCGCGGGCTCAAGGCCGCGCGGCGCGACGATCGAGCAGGATAAGGAGTTTGCGAAGGATCTCCTCGCCGACGAGAAAGAGCGTGCCGAGCACCTCATGCTCGTTGACCTCGCCCGCAACGACCTCGCGCGCGTGTGCGAGCCGGGCAGCGTCGAGGTGACTGACTTCATGATGATTCAGCGCTTCAGCCACATCATGCACATCGTTTCCTCGGTGGAGGGCCAGGTGCGTGCCGGGCAGAACCCGATCGACGTGTTCAAGGCCACCTTCCCCGCTGGCACCCTGAGTGGCGCGCCAAAACCCCGCGCGCTCGAGATCATTGATGAGCTCGAGCCGGTCGAGCGCGGCGTCTACGGGGGAGTGGTCGGCTACTTCGGCCTCGGCGGTGCTGCCGATCTCGCAATCGCGATCCGCACTGCGACCATTCGCGACGGCGTCGCAATGGTCCAGGCGGGAGCTGGGATCGTCGCAGATTCCGTGCCCGAGACTGAAGACGCAGAGTGCCAGAGTAAAGCCGCGGCGCCCCTTCGGGCGATCGCGATCGCGAATTCGCTGAGTAGGACGGACCCACATGCCTGAGACAGGCCCCAATAAGCTCACGAGCAAGGCCACCCTGATCGGATTTGTGATCGTGGCAGGCGCGTTCGCGTTGCTCGCCTCGGTGCAGCGGTGGATCGACCTCGAATTCCTTCCCGGTGCCGCGACGGTAGAGCGGATCTCGGTCACCGGGCAGCAGATGAGCCCGGCGCTCACACTCGTCTCTCTCGCTGCGCTCGCGGCTGCGCTCGTGCTGACGATCGCGGGCAAGACGTTCCGGCGTATCATCGGCGGCCTGATTGTGCTGCTCGGCGTCGGCCTCTCGTACGCGGGGCTCACCGCGGTCACCGACCCGCTTGCGGGCGCGAGCGGCGTCATCGAGGAGGTCAGCGGCATCGCGGGTGAGGCCCAGAGCACCCTGCTGAGCTCGTCGGCGGTGTCGATCTGGCCAACTTTAACCGTGGTCATCGGTGCGCTGCTCGCGCTCTCGGGACTGCTCGTGCTCATCTTTGGGGGGCGCTGGAAGGCAGCCGGCAGAAAGTACGAGTCCGGCGGCGCACAGGCGAAGCAGCGTTCAGCGACGGCCCCGACGGACGACCGCATCTCTGACTGGGATGCGCTCTCTGACGGGGGAGATCCCACCGACTTCGACGAGCGCTAGCCGCGCCACGCGCCAGCGCATTCGCTGAATGCTGGGAATTCCCGGTAAGATTAACTTGTCCGATTGTGCACCTGCCAGAGGAGATTCATGAGTAACCAGCACGGAGACCCCGGTCACGGCGATTCGCCCGCGGCATGGACGGCAGTGGTGGTGATGCTCATTGGCATTGCGGCCGGAACCGTATTCTTCTTCCTGCAGATGCCGACACTCGTATGGGTGTGCGTCGGCGTCGTCGCCCTCGGCCTGATCCTTGGCGGGATCCTCGCGAAGGCGGGCTACGGCGTTAAGGGCCCCCGTTTCACTCCGAAGTCACACGACTAACGGTGCTTGACGAACTCCTCAAGGGATCCCTCGAGGACGCGAAGTCCCGCAGGCAGGTTCGCCCGTACTCCGCCGTAGAAGCGGAGGCGCTGGCGCGCCCGGCCGCGCTGGATGCGCTCGCGCAGCTCGCCCCCGCCGATCACATCCGTGTGATCGCCGAGGTGAAGCGCGCGAGCCCGTCCCGAGGGGATCTTGCGGAGATCGCCGAGCCGCAGGCGCTCGCGAGCCAGTATGAGTCTGGCGGCGCGAGCGTCGTGAGTGTCCTCACGGAGGAACGCCGCTTCAAGGGGTCGCTTGCCGATCTTGAGGCCGTGCGGAAAGCCGTGAGTATTCCCGTGCTCCGCAAGGAATTCATCGGTGAGGAATACCAGATCCTCGAGGCGCGCGCAGCGGGGGCGGATCTCATTCTGCTCATCGTGGCTGCGCTGCCGCAGGAAACGCTCGAACGCCTGTACGCGTTCACCCTCGAGCTCGGCATGACGCCGCTCGTTGAGGCGCACACCGCCGACGAGGTCGCCCGCTCGGTTGACCTGGGCTCACAGCTCATTGGCGTGAACGCCCGTGACCTGTCGACATTCGAGCTCGACCGCGAGCTGTTTGGCCGCGTGGCCGACCAGATCCCGGCGGGCGTGATCCGCGTCGCGGAGTCCGCCGTTCTCGGCGTCGACGACGTTGCACGCTACCGCGAAGCCGGTGCCGACGCGATTCTCGTGGGCGAGGCGCTCGTGACGAATGACCCGATTGCGACGCTTGCATCGTTCTTGAGCGTCTAACTCGCTTCCCCTACGTCTCTTTGAAAGGCGACCATGTCAGATCAGACCTCAGTGACGAGTCTCAGGGATCAGCAGGGGCCGTTCTTCGGCTCCTACGGTGGCCGGTTCATGCCGGAATCGCTGATCGCTGCGATCGACGAGCTCTCTGACGCCTACCAGGCAGCAAAGGCTGACCCGGAGTTTCAGGCGGAACTGCTCGACCTGCTCCGCGACTACGCGGGCCGGCCGTCCCCGATCACCGAGGTGCCCCGCTTTGCGGCGCACGCGGGCGGGGCGCGCATCTTCTTGAAGCGTGAAGACCTCAACCACACCGGGTCTCACAAGATCAACAACGTGCTCGGCCAGGCGCTGCTCACGAAGCGACTCGGCAAGACCCGCGTCATCGCCGAGACCGGAGCGGGCCAGCACGGTGTCGCGACCGCCACGGCCGCCGCGCTGCTCGGGCTCGAGTGCGTCGTCTACATGGGCGAGGTCGACACCAAACGGCAAGCTCTGAACGTCGCGCGAATGCGGCTGCTCGGCGCCGAGGTCATCCCCGTGACGACCGGCTCACGCACGCTCAAGGACGCGATCAACGAGGCCTACCGCGACTGGGTCGCAACGGTCGAGCGCACGAACTACGTCTTCGGCACGGCCGCCGGCCCGCACCCCTTCCCGGCGATGGTCAGGGACTTCCAGAAGATCATCTCGGAAGAGGCGCGCGAGCAGCTGCTCGCGAAGAACGGCCGACTTCCCGACGCGGTCGTCGCCTGTGTCGGCGGGGGATCGAATGCGATCGGCATGTTCGACGCCTTCCTCGACGACGACGCGGTGAAGCTCTACGGCGTTGAAGCCGCGGGTGACGGTGTCGACTCCGCACGCCACGCAGCCTCGATCGAGCGCGGCAGGCCAGGCGTGCTGCACGGCGCACGCACCTACGTGCTGCAGGACGAAGACGGGCAGACCGTCGAGTCGCACTCCATCTCAGCAGGTCTCGACTACCCGGGCGTTGGCCCCGAGCACTCGTGGCTCGCGGACCTGGGTCGCGCCGAGTACATTCCGGCGACCGACGACGAGGCGATGCAGGCGCTGAGGCTGCTCAGCCAGACCGAGGGCATCATTCCCGCGATCGAGTCGGCGCACGCGCTTGCAGGTGCGATCCGCATCGGCAAGGAGCTCGGCCCCGACGCGATCATCGCCGTGAGCCTCTCCGGCCGCGGCGACAAAGACATGGCCACCGCCGGCAAATACTTTGGGCTGTTCGACGGCACCGAGCTCGAGGCTGAAGGGATCACCGAATGACCGCGTCAACCGTGGAAGCCGCGATCCTCACGGCGAAGCGCGAGCGCAAGGGTGCCCTCATCGGCTACCTCCCCGTCGCCTTCCCCGACCTCGACACGAGCGTTGACGCGGCAATTGCGATGGCGCGCTCCGGTGTCGACGTCATCGAGTTCGGCGTCCCGTACTCTGACCCGGTGATGGACGGCCTCGTGATTCAAGAGGCAACGCAGACCGCGCTGAAGGCAGGGTTCAAACTGCCGCAGCTGTTCGAAGCGATCCGCCGGGTGACCGACGTCGTCGATGCCCCCGTGCTCGTGATGACGTACTGGAACCCCGTCGTGCAGTACGGCGTCGAACGGTTTGCGCGCGACCTCGCTGCGGCCGGGGGAGCCGGGCTGATCACGCCCGACATCACACCCGACGCCGCCGCGGAATGGATCGAGATCAGCAAGCGCGTTGGCCTCGACCGCATCTTCCTCGCCGCACCGACATCAAGCGATGAGCGGTTGCGCATGATCTCGGAGCACAGCACCGGGTTCGTATACACCGTCTCGACCATGGGCATCACGGGGGAGCGCTCCGAACTCGATGCCGCGGCGCGCGTGCTCACCGGCAGGCTTCGCGACGCCGGGAGCAACCTTGCCTGTGTCGGCATCGGCATCTCGAACGCCGAGCAGGTCGCCACAACCCTCGAATACGCTGACGGCGCGATCGTCGGAACCGTATTCGTGCGTGCCCTCAGAGATGGGGGTGTCGAACGACTTACCCAGGTCGTTCGTGAGATTGCTGCTGGAGCCAGCAGATAGGATTACATCTGGTGCCGTGGGAGACCGCAGCCGCCGCCAGTGAACAGATTCGCCCGCGAAAGAGGAATCAATGATTCTCCCGCTCAGTATCCCGAGCCCCAGCTTCCAGTTCTTTGAGATTGGTCCGCTGACGATCCACCTGTACGCCCTGTGGATCATCTTCGGCGGTATTCTCGCGGCGATCTGGACAGGCAGGCGGCTCACTGCGCGCGGTGCCGAGCGTGGCGTCGTGCTCGACTTCGCAGTCTGGGCGGTGCTGTTCGGCATCATCGGCGCGCGCCTCTACCACGTCGTTACGCACTGGGGCTACTACTTCGCGCCGGGCCGCCAGTGGTGGAACCCGTTCGAGAAGGACGCCATCTGGAACATCTGGGACGGTGGTATCGCGATCTTCGGTGCGCTCCTCGGCGGCGCGATTGGCGTGCTCATCGCTTCGCGCCTCACCGGCGTTCGCTTCCTTTCGTTCGCTGACGCACTGGTCCCGGGCCTCCTGCTCGCGCAGGCGTTCGGCCGCCTCGGCAACTACTTCAACCACGAGCTCTTCGGCGGCCCCACCACGGCACCGTGGGGGCTCGAGATTGCCTCCTCGAACCCGGCGTTCCCGATCGGCCTGCCCGAGGGCACACTGTTCCACCCGACCTTCCTGTACGAGATCGTCTGGAACCTCGTCGGGATCCTCATCCTGCTCGCCCTCGAGCGCAAGCTGCAGCTGCGCTGGGGCAAGCTCTTCTCGCTGTACCTCATCTGGTACGGCATCGGCCGCGCGATCATCGAGTCGATGCGCGTGGATCCGAGCCTGCTCTTCCTCGGCATCCGTACGAACGTGCTCGCCGCCCTGCTCGCGATCGTGCTCGGTGTGGTGCTCTACATCGTGCAGCGTCGCCGCCACGTCGGCATCGAGACCTCGGTCTACCTCCCCGGCCGTTCAAACCCGGCGGATTCGGTGCTCAAGGACACGGCGGACCCCGAAGAATTCCATCATGTGATCACCCGCGGCAACGCGGAATAGAAGGAGTAGCCATGCGCCACGCCAAGATCGTCGCGACCTGGGGCCCAGCGGTCTCGAGTTACGACCACACCCTCGAGCTCATCAGCGCGGGAGTGAACGTCGCGCGCCTGAACATGTCTCATGGCACGTACAACGTGCACGAGGGCATCTACCGCAACATCCGCCGTGCTGAGGTCGAGGTCAAGCGCCCGATCGCTGTGCTCGCGGACCTGCAGGGACCGAAGATCCGTCTCGATACCTTCGCCGACGGCCCGCACGATCTCGCGGTCGGCGACGAGTTCGCGATCACCACGCGCGACGTGCCCGGCGACCGCACGCTCTGCGGCACGACCCACAAGGGGCTGCCCGGTGACGTGAGCGTCGGCGACCCGCTGCTCATCGACGACGGCAAGATCACCCTGCGCGCGACGAAGGTCACCGAGGACACCGTCTACACCGTTGTCGAGGTTCCCGGAACTGTCTCGAACAACAAGGGAATCAACCTGCCGGGCGTCGCAGTGAACGTGCCCGCGCTGTCCGATAAGGACGAGGAAGACCTGCGCTGGGCGCTGAAGCTCGGTGTCGACTACATCGCGCTCTCGTTCGTGCGCGACGCGGCTGACATCAACCGCGTGCACGAGATCATGGATGAGGAGGGCATCCGCCTTCCGGTCATCGCGAAGATCGAGAAGCCGCAGGCCGTCGACAACCTCGAAGAGATCGTCGCTGCATTCGACGGCATCATGGTCGCCCGTGGCGACCTGGGCGTCGAGATGCCGCTCGAGCGCGTGCCGCTCGTGCAGACCGAGGCGATCGACATTGCGCGCCGCAACGCGAAGCCCGTGATCGTCGCGACGCAGGTCTTCGAGTCGATGATTGAGAACCCGCGCCCGACCCGCGCCGAGGTCTCAGACTGCGCGAACGCGGTGCTCGACGGCGCGGACGCTGTGATGCTCTCGGGCGAGACGAGCGTTGGCGCGTTCCCCGTTGAGGCAGTGCAGACCATGGCCCGCATCATCGAGACGACCGAAGACCACGCGCTCGACCGCATCAAGCCGCTCACCGTTGCTCCGCGGAGCCAGGGTGGCGTGCTCACCCGCGCGGCCGCCGAGGTCGCTGAGTTCACTGGGGCACGCTACATTTGCGTGTTCACCGAGTCGGGAGACACGGTGCGCCGCATGTCACGCCTGCGCAGCACGATCCCGATCATCGGCTTCACGCCGTCGGTCGCGACGCGCCGCCGCATGGAACTCACGTGGGGCGCGCGCAGCATCGAGATGCCGCGTGTCGGCAGCACCGATGAGATGTTCGCACAGGTCGACGAGGTGCTTGAGCCGCGCGACAACATCGAGCTCGGTGAGCGCGTGCTCATCATTGCCGGGTCCCCTCCCGGGGTCGTTGGCACGACGAACACGCTGCGCATCCACCGCGTGGGCGAGACGAGCGGTAACCTCGTTGAGGCGGCTCCTCGCAAGCACACGCTGAGCGGAGAGTAGTTCTTCGGGCGGGCTGTTGCCCGCCCAAGGTCTTCGTGACCGGCTCCAGTGCAGTAAACTGGAGCTCTTGCCGGATTGGTGGAATGGTAGACACGGCGCACTCAAAATGCGCTGCCGAGAGGCGTGCGGGTTCGAGTCCCGCATCCGGTACCAGAATTGAACGGCTCGGACGCCCGCTACACGCGGGGTTCGAGCCGCGTGTGCACCGTCGCATCTCAGCCCGGCGGCGGCCTGTCACAGGCTGAGAACGCGAAGCTCAGGAGCGTCGCGACACCCCGCCCGCGGCTGGTCGTGATCTCACTGATAGACGCGTTCTTGGCATTCTCCGCGAGGGCGTTGAGCGCGTAGACCGTGTCGTCTGGGCCCGTGAACGTGAGCACAGGGTCGCCGTCGGCGTTTGGAACGCACGCGATGGTGCCGTGATCCACAGAGAGATTCCAGGCCCGCCCGAACTCATCCGCCGTGACCTCCTGCGGATTCGTCGCAGCGGAAAACGTGAACTCCTCGTCGAGCGGGAAGTCTTCGGGGTGCAGTGCTCCGCAGCCCGCAGCCGTACTGGCGAGAAGCACCAGGCCAGCGGCGGTGAGCGCGGTTGTTGTGCGTCTGTTCATGGTGAGTCCTCCTGAGTGATGAGCATCATGTAGCCGTCCTCGAGCGTCGGATCAGCGGCTTCGGCGTCGGCCGGGGGAGCCGCGGTAACGACGCGATAGCGCGGCCCGGCGGCCGTCATCATCGCGTTCACCACCGTGGCACCTGGCGGCGGGAGTCTTCCTGGGGCGGTGAGCCAGGTCCGGCCGAGCGCGCCATCGACGAGGCCCGAAGTCGGCCCTGCGAAGGCGACTCTGCCGGCTCTGAGGACACAGACATACGGGCAGGTCTGTGCAACGTCGTCGAGGATGTGGGTGGAGAGCAGCACCGTGCGCTGCTCGCCGAGGCCCGCAAGCAGCGTGCGAAACCGCATCCGTTCCTCGGGATCGAGCCCGGCGGTTGGCTCGTCAACCACCAGCAGCCGCGGGTCGCCCATGAGGGCCTGCGCGATGCCAACGCGGCGGCGCATGCCCCCGGAGAATCCACCGATCCGCCGGTCGCGCGCATCGGCAAGCCCGACCCTGGCGATCAGCTCATCCGCTTGCGAGCGCCGCGTCGCGGCAGAGGCGACCCCTTTGAGCACGCCGATGTAGTCGAGGAACTCTCGCGGGGTGAGCTGCGGGTACGGCTCGATGTCCTGCGGGAGATACCCCAGGGTCATCTTCAGCGCGCGGCGTGCGCTGTGTGCCGCCAGGTCGTAGCCGTCGACGGTGACTCGCCCGCGGCTCGGCTGGATGATGCCGCAGAGTATGCGCATGAGGGTGGTCTTGCCGGCCCCGTTCGCGCCCAGCAGCCCGATGAGGCCCGTCGGTAGATCCAGGGTGACCTCGTCGAGGGCGGCGGGTTTCTTGCGAAAATCCTTGCTCACGCTGTCGAATGAGATAAACATGGTGTTCCTTTCGAGTGTGGCTAACGTCGCCGCCGTAGGTCGGTGATTGCGGATGCGCTCGCCAAGAGCAGCGCTACGACACCGAACTGCCAGAGCAGCGAGAGCAGCGCGCTCAACGCTGTCGGGTCGGCGGCGAGCGGGCCGAGCGTTTCGTAGATCGGTTGCGCCAGGAAGAGGCCAGCGACGACCTGGTCGCCGACGAGGGTGAAGAACGTGCCGTTGAGTACCGGCACCGGGATGAGGGGGCTGGAGAAGCACACCCACAGCCACAGCAGTACTGCGGGGACTCGCGCGATGCCGCGGGGGAGGAGCGCCCCGCAGCACGCTGAGATCGCGATAGCGGTGAGCCCGCTCGGCAACACGACGGTGAGCGCGACAGCCAGGGCTCCGAGCATGGCGGCAGGGCGTCCGTTCACGGTCTGCACGCCTCCCCAGATCAGCAGGACACAGAGGGAAGGGAAGAGGGCAACGGAGAGCGTTCCGATGAGCCGGGAGGCGCGCAGCAGGCCCGCGCGAACCGGCGTCGATGACTCAAGCTCGGCAATGCCCGCGCGTCCGTGCGCGGTGAAATAGTCGGTGAAGGCCGCGGAGTACGCGATCCCCGCAAACATGCCAATGATCTGCCCCGCGAAGGCGAGCTCGGAGATGCCGCCGTCCTGCGGCGATGCCGGTGAAATGAGGGCGAGGAGCGCGGCGAAGCCGGTCAGCAGAGTCGTGGAGACCCAGAGGAGGGCCTGGCGGCGAGCCAGGGTGGCGTGCGCCATGACGATCCGCGCCGGGTTCACGACGAGGCCTTCTGGGCGATGTTCTTCTCGGCGTCGCCGAGCCGCCGCCAGGCCACCCAGCTCATGCCCGCAGCTGCTGCGAGCGGCAGCCCGCGCTGCGCGCCGAGGGGCACGACGTACGGGTCCCAGAGCATGGTGAGGAAGATCCACGCGGCGATGACGCTCATCGTCGCTGACGAAGTGCTCCCCGACAGTGCCGCGGAGAGCAACCCCACGGCGGTGAGGAATACCACCGCGCCAAGGGGGTTCGCGATGCTTCGCCAACCGAGATCGCGAGGCCACACGCTCAGCTGGTGGAGCGGCACGAACATCAGCACTGCGCCCACGCTCGAGCCGAGAGCTACGACGGCCGCACGCATCACCTGGGTGACGCGAAACGATGCGGGCGAGGCCTCGTGCAGCTCGACGAGTGGGTCGCCGGTGAGCGAGACCGCCGCGGCGATCCCGACACTCAGCGGAAAGATCGCGGTGAGCCATGTCAGTAGTGTCGCCGTGTACACCGGCGACCAGAACGCTGCTGCGAGCAGCCCGCCACCCGCGACGAGGCACGCGACGAAGATCGGCGTGAGCAGCAGCGGAGCGCCGACCCGACGCACCTGCGCGAGCAGCAGCGTAACAATCATTGGACACCAATCTGTGAGGGCGGGTCCCTCACTCTCGTGAGTAGCGGCCGGGAGCGCGGCGGTTCACGAGGCCGGGTGAGCTTTCAGCAGCGGGCGCCGGGCGAGTAAGACACCGAGCGCGAGGAATGCGCAGCCGAGACCGGCGACCGCCACCGCCGGAACAACCTCCTGCGCCCCGGCGATGAGCCCGCCGAGGCCGATCCGCGCGGCATCGTCTTGCGCGGGGGTCAGCCAGGGCAGGGCGAGGATCCCCGCGACAGCGCCCAGCCACGGGGCGACGGAGACGGACACGAACGTGACGAGGCCCGCGGCACATAGCAGCGGCGCGAACCACACCGCAATGAGCGCGCCGGGTGAGCCAATCGCAGCCAGGGCCGACGCGGCCCAGGACGCGCAGACGGCACTGACCAAGTTCACGGTGAGCGCCATCACGACCCGCGACAGGAGCACAGTTCGCGGCCCGATCGGAGTGGTGAGGGAGACCCCGTCTCTGGCGCGCGCCGACAGCGCCATGGACACTGAGATGATCCCGCCGAGCAACGTCACCATCACAAAGCCTCTCGCGGCCGCGTGGCCGCCCTCGAAGAAGCGCGCAGCGAAGACCGCGAGCGTCGCGGCGAGAAGGGCGACTGGGCCCATGAGCCAGGGGGCCACTCGCAGCTGTGCAAAGAGGAGCGCGGCTGCGGCGCGGAGGCGTCTCCGCGCCCCCCACCGCGGTCTTGCCAACGGTGACGGGCGGGCGAGGACGCGCGCCCACACCTCAGCAAACGGCGGCATTCCCTCCGCGGCGCGAGCCTCGAGCCGCGCGAGGGCCGCCCTTGTTAGCTCGCCGCACGGCGGTTCTTGCTTAGGATCCATGATTTCCCCGAATCTGTGATTGCAGGATCGCGCGGGCCCGCGACACTCGACTCTTCACCGTGCCGACGGGAATCCCGACGGCGACGGCGACCTCCGCGTACGGAAGCCCGTGCAGCCACGCCAGCGTGACCACCTCGTACAGCTCAGTCGGCAGCGCCTCGATTGCCGAGGTTACGGATTGCGCCGCGGCGGCCTCAGCCACGATATTTGCGGGATCCTCGGACTCTGGACCAGCGACGTCATACTTGTCATCGAGTGGCACGGTGGGCAACCGGATTCCGCGCAGGTGCGTGTGCGCCTGCCGCCGGGCAATTCCGAGGAGCCAGGTCAGTACCTGGCTGTCGCCGCGAAAGCCCTGTGCTGAGCGCCAACATCCCAGCCACACGTCGCCACACACCTCCTCAGCAAGTCCTCGATCACGAACCCGACGCCTCACGAAGCCGTATACGACGGCTCCGTACCTCTCGTACAGCTCCCGCAGCGCGCGTTCGTCGCCTGTGCCCACGCGGCGCAACAGCAGGGACGGGTCAGGGGCCATGCTCTGTTGGTAGCGTGCGGGGCGAGAAAGGTTCACGATGACGGGTGCTCATGGTGTGGGCGGGGATCCGGGTGACGGCGAGGCCGACAACCTCTCTCAGCAATACTCCGTCAGCCGACGCATCGCGGCAGAGTTGGAACCAAACTGTGATCCACCGCGGCTTCGTAGGCGTGGGGTTCTAAGCTGTACTCAAGTGCGGCTGCTTCTAACGCTCTGAAGCTGAGTATTTCGCTTGATTTTGCTTCGGATTTCCCCCACGCTGGGAAAACTGGGTGTTATTCAATTGAGATCCCGTAAGCTTGAGGCGTGAATGACCAGAGTGTTGCACCGACCACGCCACGGCGTGTAGTTGTCGCAGAAGACGAATCCCTCATCCGACTCGACATCGTTGAGACGCTACGCGACAACGGTTTTGACGTTGTCGGTGAGGCCGGCGACGGTGAGACCGCTGTCGCCCTCGTAAAAGAGCTCCGCCCCGACCTCGTCGTGATGGACGTGAAGATGCCGAAGCTTGACGGCATCTCGGCCGCTGAACAGATCAACGAGGAGCACATCGCTCCCGTCGTGCTGCTCACCGCATTCAGCCAGCGCGAGCTCGTTGAGCGCGCGACCGAGGCAGGTGCGCTCGCCTACGTCGTGAAGCCGTTCACCCCCGCAGACCTCATCCCGGCAATCGAGATCGCGCTCTCGCGCTTCCAGCAGATCGTCGCCCTCGAGAGCGAGGTCGCTGACCTCGCCGAGCGCTTCGAGACCCGCAAGCTCGTTGACCGCGCGAAGGGCATCCTCAACGACAAGATGGGCCTCTCGGAGCCCGAGGCGTTCCGCTGGATTCAGAAGGCATCGATGGATCGCCGCCTGACCATGCAGGACGTCGCGAAGACGATCATCGACCAGCTCGGCCCGAAGAAAGACTAGCTTTCGATCGCTGGCCGCTAGGTCGGCAGAGTCCACACAAAAGCCCCGCCTCGGCGGGGCTTTTGTGGTTGCTGGGTGCCCCTGGCCAGCGCGCTCGGCGGCTTCCTCGGTGACTTGTCCGCAGGCCTGGCATCCTCACTGCCCCGATTCATCCAGACCGACTCCTGCAAGGGGCAAACACGGGGCGGAATGGAAAATAGGAGGTCATCTAGCTCAATAACATGATCGTGTTCCACCCTCCTGCGAACCCGCAGCAGCCCCAGTTCTGGCTAGTTGGTGTGGCGTGGTGCGGCTGCCGCGGGCGCTTCGCGCCCTTGCCGGTTTCGCAGGTGGGCGCGGGAGGAGCAACTTTTGGAACTCCCGCGGCCGGGTGCATGCCACTGGCTGAGGAGCCTCGCGGTGGCTCCCGCGGTGGAAGCCACTAGCGAAGACCGCATTATCGTGGGCGTGCCGCAGCGGCTCGGTGGGGGAGCGACTTGGTAGCTGGCCCGGTTACGGTTAGTAGTTAGAAGGGGTGCAGTTCTGGCTCTTTGACCGCGGGCTTAAACCTGACGCGATGTTTTGGCGCGTGTCGTGAGGCCCGTTGTTCCGGGAGTAGATCCCGTGGCCTGTCGATGTGGATGCGCCCGGACGGCGCGGTCCACTCCAACACTCCGCCCGCAAGCTGTCTTACTGTCCAGTCCGAGTTGCCTTTCAACGTGTGGTGGCTGCGGCAGAGATGTGCAAGGTTGTCGGTAGCTGTGGGCCCGCCGAGGGCTGCGTCGATGGTGTGGTCGATTTCGGATCGGTACACCGGGGACACGCAGCCGGGGAACCTGCAGTGTCCGTCACGAGCGACGAGGAACCGTTCCTGTGACTTGTTCGGCCGGTATGTGTCTGTTCTGATGACGGTTCCTGTGTGAGTACAGACCGTGACGAGGTCCCACTGCTGCCGACCGGCAATCAGTGGCCGTACCGAGTCGATATCGATCGGCCCGTAGCCCTTCAGCTCGCACTTCACGCCACCTGCTGGCATGTTGCTGTCTCGGCTGATGCTGCCGCCATGGGTAGCGAGCAAAGCGTCGACGCCTGCTGCGGTGAGGACAAGCTGCACCCG
>NZ_JBLUNZ020000037.1:0-42475 GCF_048061935.2 Leucobacter sp. BZR 635
CCCTGCAGTTCAGCGCCGGTGTTGTGGGCGGCTGCCTCGGCAGCTTCGAAGGGGTCGCGGCTGAGGAGCGCGTAGAACGCGTCGGCCCGCAGCTCATCGAGCCCGCGCGTATCCGGGGCTTCGGCACCACTGCCAGTACCATCAGCATCGATGGCTGTGGGTTCCGGCTGCCCAGCACCAGGAGTTACTGCGTCCGGGCTGGCTGGTGCTGGGATGAGGCCCCGCTTCACCGCCCGACCCATACGCGTCAGCCGGTCGTACAGCCCCAAAGCCTGCACCGCGGGCAGGTAGGCACGCAACTCTGCCATGCCCTCACCCAGCTGCACGACGGTCACCCGCCGCTTCTTCGCTTCCCTGGCTTGCCGCACCTCGATCGGTTCAACCGCCCACCGCTCAGCGATGCGTTTCGCGACCGGGCGTAACCGGTTCGGGGTGAGCTCACGCGCATACACCAAGACTTCTTGCTCGTACGCGTGACGGCGCTGTTCTGCGAGCTTGTCCTGCTCGAGGGCGAGGGCGATCGCTGCCTGGTCAACGCCGGCCGCGGTGACGTTCGTGATGACCATTCCCGCGTCAGTGATGATCTCCGCATGCCGCAAAGAGATCTCCCCGGCACGGACGAGTGCGTGAGTGTCGCGGTAAGTGTCGGTGAGGAACACTGCAAGACCGAGCATGGATTCGACGCGCGGCTCGGACACCCCGAGCGCGAGCGCAGCCTCAGTGACGTAGGCCCGTGTTGCCATTTCGCCGCCAGTGACCGCTGCGTATCCCCGTGCGAGATGCTCGAGCCGGGTCGCTTCCGCGACGCGGATCGCGCGCGTCGCGTCTTCGAGGCCGGTGATGGCCTCGTCCCGGATCTGCGGCTTTGCTTTCATGACTGTAGTCAAACACGCACCACCGACATTCAAGCCCTCAAGTGTGGCCCAAAATAGAATCTTTCGAAAAAGATTCTGAAGCTCTTCAACGGTCATGTTCGGCATGTGAACCGGCAGAGAGGAGACCCGGAAAACGGCACGGGGATTCTTCGGAACTGAGCGAGGAGCAACTACTTACACCAGAGCAGAGGCTGCAACGAGCGCGGCACAGCGGGAATCACCCAAGGCCACCACAACCAGGCCCGACGAAGCACCTTGCGAGCCGCGAAACGCACACGGCCCGGGCGCACCCGCCCTACAGGGCAAGGGTGCGAAGCGCCCGCGGCAGGCCACCCCGCGCCACTTCAACCGAAAACCTCCTCACCCCCATGTAATCCTTTCCGACCCAAGCGAGGGGTGTGCAAGGCTCATACAGGATTAATCGGGGTGGTGAGAAGCGTGCAGACGCCGAGCAATTCGAAGCAGTAGTCCAGCCCCGCCAGCGGTCGAGTTGAGTTTCGCCTACTTCGTCGGAATCGACTTGTAGAAGTTGGTGATGCGCAGCGTCGAGCAGCGGCGACCGTTATCGTCGGTGCAGACGATCTCATGGACCGTCATCGAGCGGCCCGCGTGGATCGGCGTGCAGACGGCAGTGATGGTCCCCGACGATGACGAGCCCGTGTGCGTCGCGTTGATGTCGACGCCGACCGGCAGCTTTCCCTCGGGAGCGAGGAAGCCCGCGTGCATCGAGCCGAGCGTCTCGCCAAGTACGGCATAGGCGCCACCGTTGACGAGTCCGTAGGGCTGCGTGTTGCCCTCGACCGGCATCGTCGCAACGACACGCTCGCGGGTGAACTCGGACAGCTCAATACCCATTGAATTCGCAAGCGCTCCAAGACCCACAGAGTTGATGTATTCGAGGTCTGCGCTGTCTTCGCCGGGGCGAACTCCAAAGCGGTTGGGTGCTGCTGCGTCCTGCTCGGTCATTGCCACTCTTTCAATGTCAGTCCAGCCTTGTAGGCTGTGTGTGTGTCGAATACCACTCAGCAGCCTACCCTCATGGTGATCGATGGTCACTCCCTCGCCTTCCGCGCCTTCTACGCGCTTCCGGTCGATAGTTTCCAGACGCAGACGGGGCAGCACACGAACGCTATCCACGGCTTCATCTCGATGCTCATCAACCTGTTGGCGAACGAGAACCCCGACGCTCTCGCGATCGCGTTCGATATCTCGCGCCACTCGTTCCGCACCGAGGAGTACCCCGAGTACAAGGGAACCCGCGGGGAGACGCCAGTCGAGTTCAAGGGCCAGATTCCGCTCCTGCAAGAGGCACTCCACGCGATGGGCATCACGACCATCGAGAAGGAGGGCTACGAGGCCGACGACATTCTCGCGACGCTCGCGACCGAGGGGCGCGCAGCTGGCTACCGTGTGCTCGTCGTGAGTGGCGACCGCGACACGATCCAACTCGTGAACGACGACGTCACGCTGCTCTACCCCTCCAAGCAGGGCGTGAGCGAGCTCACCCGCTACGACGCCGACAAGGTGATGGAGCGCTACGGTGTGCGCCCCGAGCAGTACCCGGAGATCGCGGCGCTCGTCGGTGAGACGAGCGACAATCTCCCGGGCGTTCCGCGCGTCGGCGAGAAGACCGCGGTGAAGTGGATCAATCAGTTCGGCTCGCTCGACGAGATCCTCAAGCGGCAGGACGAGATCGGCGGCAAGGTCGGCGAGAGCTTGCGCGAGAACGCGCACCTTGCGGTGCGCAACCGCCGCCTGAACCACCTCATCACCGACGTTGAGCTCAACCTGCCGCTCGAGGGGCTGAAGCGCGGCGATGTCGACATGGACGCAGTTGCCGAGAAGTTCGCGGAGCTCGAATTCCGCACCCTGCTGCAGCGCGTCGCCAAGCTCGTTGGTGCTGAAGTGCCGACCGGCTCGGGCAAGCCAGCCACCCTCGGAGCGACGCTCCCAGAGGCTCGCCTGCTCATTGACGAGGAGCTCGGCGACTGGCTCGCGAAGGCCCAGACCCCCGCCGTCTATCTCGCGGAGGCCGACGGTGGCATCGACGTCGGTCTCGCGACGCCCGAGTCGACGGTGAAGCTGCTCTGGCAGCCCGGCGGCCGCGACTACGCCCAGTTCGAGCAGTGGCTTGCCTCCGATGCGCCGAAGATCTTCTTCGACGCGAAGGCGCAGCTGCGTGTTGCGGCAGCAGCGGGTGTGTCGATCGACGGAATCGCAGGTGACGCGCTTCTCGCCGCATGGGTGTTCCGGCCCATCGCCCCCGAGAAGACCATCGCGGAGGCGGTCTTCCGCTATCTCGGCGAGGAGGTGCCGACGGGGGATCCGAACCAGCTCGTCCCCGAAGAGGGCAGCGTCGCGACCCCCGAACAGCTCGCCTGGTACATCGTGCGCGTGCACGCCGCAATCGTCGGCCGCTTCGAGGGCCGGACCGCGGAGGTCTACGAACAGATCGAGCTGCCACTGCTGCCGATTCTCGCGCAGCTCGAGGCGCGCGGCGTCGCGATCGACTTGCCGCTCTTCGAAGCGCATAACGCCGAGCTCACCGAGCGGGTTGCTGCGCTCGAGCAGCGCGCGTTCGACTCGATCGGGCACGAGGTGAACCTCTCGTCGCCGAAGCAGCTGCAGCAGGTGCTCTTCGAAGAGCTCGACATGCCAAAGACCCGCAAGACGAAGAGCGGCTACACGACTGACGCTGCGGCGCTCGCCGACCTCCAGCAGAAGCATCCGCACCCGTTCCTTGACTCGCTGCTCGCGCACCGCGATGCGAACAAGCTGCGGCAGATCATCGAGACGCTCATCAAGGCTGTTGGGGCTGAGGATCAGCGGATCCACACCACCCTCGTGCAGGTGGGCGCGAGCACAGGGCGACTCGCCTCGACCGACCCGAACCTGCAGAACATTCCGGTGCGCTCTGAAGAGGGCCGCCGCATTCGCGAGGGCTTCATCCATGCCCCCGAGTACACGACACTGCTCACCGCCGACTATTCGCAGATCGAGATGCGGATCATGGCGCATCTCTCGGGCGACGAGGGCCTCATCGAGGCGTTCAATGCCGGCGAGGATCTGCACCGCTTCGTGGGCTCGCGCATCTTCGGCGTGACCCCGGCCGAGGTGACCAACGAGATGCGCTCGAAGGTAAAGGCCATGTCGTACGGCCTCGCGTATGGGCTCTCCGCGTTCGGCCTCTCGAAGCAGTTGAACATCTCCGCTGGCGAGGCGAAGCAGCTCATGGAGGACTACTTCGAGCGTTTCGGGGGAGTCCGCGACTACCTGCGCTCCGTCGTCGAGCAGGCGAAGCGCGACACGTTCACCGAGACGATCTTCGGTCGCCGCAGGCCCTTCCCCGACCTCGCGAGCCCGAACCGGATCCTCCGCGAGAACGCGGAGCGCGCGGCGCTCAACGCGCCGATCCAGGGTTCCGCGGCCGACATCATCAAGATCGCGATGATTCGCGTTGAGGATCACATGCGCGAGGCCGGCCTGAAGTCGCGCATGCTGCTGCAGATCCACGATGAGCTCATGTTCGAGGTCGCCGAGGGGGAGCAGGAGCAGCTCGAGGCGATCGTGCTCGCAGATATGGCGGGTGCAGCCGAACTCAAGGTGCCGCTCGAGGTGCAGTTCGGGCACGGGCCGAACTGGAACGCTGCGGCGCACTAGCGGGCCGCGGTGCCAGTGGATGCGAGCCGCCGAATAGCGGTTCGCAAGCCTTCCGACGCGCCGCAGAACGTCACTTGCCCGGCCAAGCAAACTCGCGTTAGACTGAACTGTCACATTTGTGGCGACTACACCATGTCCACGTGTGGGACGTCTCGCGGAACAAAAGCAATTTAGTTCCGGCCTCTTTGGCACGCGCCCACCTGAGTACCATGTCCATTCTGGAGACCAATTACATGACGAACGCAACGACCACGAGCAAGCAGGTCGCGATCAACGACATCGGCTCAGCCGAAGACTTCCTTGCAGCGGTCGAACTGACCATTAAGTCCTTCAACGACGGAGACCTCATCGAGGGTACCGTCGTGAAGATTGACCGCGACGAGGTTCTCCTCGACGTCGGGTTCAAGACTGAGGGTGTTATCCCCTCGCGCGAGCTTTCCATCAAGCACGACGTCAACCCTGATGAGGTTGTCAAGGTCGGCGACTCTGTCGAGGCGCTCGTTCTCCAGAAGGAGGACAAGGAAGGTCGCCTGATCCTGTCCAAGAAGCGTGCTCAGTACGAGCGTGCTTGGGGCGACGTGGAGAAGGTCAAGGAGACCGAGGGTGTCGTCACCGGCACCGTCATCGAGGTTGTCAAGGGCGGCCTCATTGTTGACATCGGGCTCCGCGGCTTCCTCCCCGCATCGCTCATCGAGCTCCGCCGCGTGCGCGATCTCACCCCGTACCTCGGCCAGGAGATCGAGGCCAAGATCCTCGAGCTCGACAAGAACCGCAACAACGTTGTGCTTTCGCGTCGCGCACTCCTCGAGGAGACCCAGTCGGCGACTCGCTCGTCGTTCCTCGCCGACCTCAAGCCCGGCCAGGTTCGCAAGGGCGTCATCTCGTCGATCGTCAACTTCGGTGCGTTCGTCGATCTCGGCGGCGTTGACGGCCTCGTGCACGTCTCGGAGCTTTCGTGGAAGCACATCGAGCACGCCTCGGACGTTGTCGAGGTTGGCCAGGAAGTCACCGTCGAGGTGCTTTCGGTCGAGCTCGATCGCGAGCGCGTTTCGCTCTCGCTGAAGGCTACGCAGGAAGATCCCTGGCAGGTATTCGCCCGCACCCACGCAATCGGTCAGATTGCTCCGGGCGCGGTCACGAAGCTCGTTCCGTTCGGCGCGTTCGTTCGCGTTGCAGACGGCATCGAGGGCCTCGTGCACATCTCCGAGCTGTCGGGTCAGCACGTTGAGCTTGCTGAGCAGGTCGTTTCGGCCGGCCAGGAAGTCTTCGTCAAGATCATCGACATCGATCTCGAGCGTCGCCGCATCTCGCTCAGCCTCAAGCAGGCGAACGAGGGCCTCGACACCGAGGGCACCGAGTTCGATCCGGCTCTCTACGGTATGACCACCGAGTACGACGAGAACGGTGAGTACAAGTACCCCGAGGGCTTCGATCCTGAGACGCAGGAGTGGAAGGAAGGCTTCGAGACTCAGCGCGAGAAGTGGGAGCAGGAGTACGCTGCTGCCCAGGATCGCTGGGAGGCTCACAAGAAGCAGGTCACCACGATGCTCGCAGAGCAGGCTGCTGCACCCGCAATGGACGCACCTTCGTCCTCTTCGGGCTTCTCGAGCGACTCGGCTTCGACCGGTGCGCTTGCTGACGACGAGGCGCTTGCTGCGCTGAAGGCTCAGCTCGAGGGCAACTAACCCTTAAGTCAACAGGCCCGGCACCCCTTCGGGGGTGCCGGGCCTTTTGCGTTGCCTGGGGCCGCCGGGGCCCGCTGCGACGCTTGTGCTTCATTCCGACCCCACTGCGGGGCCCAGAGGGGGCGGAGAGGAACAATCGGGGCGTGTACGAGGGCGAGGGTCGTTGCTGTGGGGCATGTTCGCACCACTACGCGGTCGCGCGGGTGGGGGCGCGGGGGAGGCCCGGTGGCGCGGAGGCGCGGAAGCCCGGAGGCGCTGAGGCCCGGAGACCAGGCGGCCCGCAGCAGCGCGGTCCCGCTGCCTGGCACTCAAACCTGGCACCCCGCTGCCTGGCACCCAAACCTGGCACCCCGCTGCCTGGCACTCAAACCTGGCACCCCGTGGCCCGGCGCACGAGCCGCCAGGGGCATCTACCCCGACCCGAATTCTTCAGTATGAGCCTTGTGCTGGCCACAGAAGGCTCAGAATAGAAAACTCGGGGTGTGGGCGGGGTCGTGGGAGCGTGGGCAGAGCAGAGCAGAGCAGCCGGGAACCGGCGCTAAGGCGTCACGGCACTTGAGGCCCTGCGGGCGCGAAGCCGCTGCAGCGCACGCACCCCAAACACCACGAGCAACACCATGACAGCCAGTGCGATCAGCGGCAGCACCACCGCGAGTACCGTGACGACCGCCGCCGCAATATCCTCGATCGTGCTCATCACGGCCGCCCCCGCGCCCGCGGTGGCAACGTTGATTACTGGGCGCGCAACGAGTTTGAGGACGTGCGGCCCGAGCGCGATCAGCACGCCGAACACGAATGGCCAGAACGCTGAAGAGTTCACGAACGCCGCAGGGTCGCTGACCGCCATCGTGCTGCTCGAGGCCCCGGCGCTGAAGACCAGGCCACCTGAGGCTGGCCGCACGACGCTTTGCAGCACATCGTTGGCGGTGTCGAGTGCGGGAACCTTGTCGACCACCGCCTCAATTACCAAGAGCAGCCCCAGGATGCCGAGCGCCCACGAGTTCTCGAGCCATGCCCAGCTCTGTGGCAGCGTCAAGAGGTCGGTGAATCGCGAGAGCAGACCCAGGCCGAGCAGCGGAATGTACGCGTTCAACCCGGCAGCGGTCGCGAGAGAGAACGCCGTGATCGCTTCAAGCATGATGACCTCCTCCGTCTAGCGTACGGCCACGTTAGTCTTGGCGTATGCAACTCATTGCTCTGACAGGCGGTATCGCCTCTGGGAAAAGCACGGTTGGGCGGCGGCTGGCGGCCCTGGGCGCGGTGCGGATCGACGCCGATGAGCTCGCGCGTGAGGCGGTTGCCCCGGGCTCGCCTGGATTGAACCGCGTCATCGAGCGATTTGGATCGCAGCTGCTCGACAGCAGCGGAGCTCTCGATCGCGCTGCGCTCGGTGGCATCGTCTTTGGCGACCAGGCTGCACTCGCAGACCTCAACGCGATCGTGCACCCAGAGGTGCGACGCCTCGGGCAGGAGCAAATCTCCGCTGCCGTAGCGCGAGACGGCAACGCCGTGGTGGTGTACGAGATTCCGCTTCTCGTGGAGACCGGCGGCCGATCCAGTGCCAGCGGCTTTGACTGGGATCTCGTTGTTGTAGCCGATGCGCCGTCTGAGACGCGCCTCGAGCGAATGATCGCGCTCAGGGGCATGGACGAGCAGGAGGCCCGCAGGCGCCTCGCCAATCAGGCGGGGGACGCCGAGCGGAGGAAGATCGCCGACGTGATCATCGACACGTCGGGCACGGAGGATCACACCCTCGAGCAGGTGGACGCTCTCTGGAAGCGACTCAGCGCTAGCCAGTAAAGGCGCAGCCGCCTAGCGGCTGAACTCAGCGAGCCAGTTCAGCTGGAACTGCGCGACGGCGGCGATGATGATGTACGAGAGCAGTACGAGCACCCATGCCCACGAGTTGATCGCAGCGAATGCCTTCGCGATGCCGGGGGAGGACTGGACGTAGCCCTTCGCCTCGGGGCGGAACGCCGTGAAGAAGAACAGCGGGATCGTTACGGCCCACACGACCATGCACCAGGGGCACAGGGTGCTGATGTTGAAGACGCTCTGGTAGAAGAGCCAGAACACGAATACCGTTCCGAGCGCGAGTCCGGCACGGTAGAGCCACCAGAACCAGGCGGCAAAGTGCGCACCAGCGAGCATCGCGACACCGACCGCGATCGGCGCGACGAAGGCCATGAGGCCGATGATCGTGTTGCTGAATCCGAAGAGCGAGCCCTGCGGCGCGTCCATGTTCGGGCCGCAGGTCACCAGCACCGAGAGCTCACAGTTCGGAATGTAGTCTTCCTGCTGCAACGTCTTGATGTATTCGGTGGCCAGTTCAAAGGCCGCGAAGAGTCCAATCACACCGAGGATGATCGTGACGACTGCGAAGCCGCGATTCTTGACGGGCTGTACCTCGGTAGCGCTCATGAGTTGATAATAACCGGCGAAAGCTGAGACAACGCGCCGCGCGTGAACAACCTGCAATCTTCAGGATCTCCGTGACATAATGGTTACCGTTGGATAACGCCATGATGGCGTGCTCCACGTACAGTCTTTGACCGCCCCATGGTGGTCGCGGCATTTGCCGAACGCTCACAGTTCGTGAGTGAACACAGAAATTCGCGGTGGATCACTGCGCACAATATTGGTTTCCCTGGACCTGAGATCCGGGGTTAAAGGAGCACACCAGTAATGGTGAACACACAAGAGAACACAGAGGGTACGACCAATGCTGCGCCCGAGGCTGCGCCGCCAGAGGTAGTTAGCGCAGGCACCGCAGAAATCGCAGCAGAGGCCGCGCCCGCGAAGCGAGCCACCTCGCGCCGCGCTTCGACGAAGTCTGCCTCTGTGAAGGCGACGTCAGTATCGTCAGCTGCAACGGCGGCAGAAACCGAAGCGACTGACGAAGCAGCAACGTCTGCCGTTGAGCAAGCTGACGAGACGACGGCTGCGAAGAGCGCCGAGGCCAAGTCCGCAGCTACGAAGCCCACCGCTGCGAAGACGACGGCTGCAAAGGCAACCGCGGCAAAGTCCACGGCCGCGAAGACGACGGCAACGAAGTCCGCGGCAGCGAAGACTGCCGCGGCCAAGCGTGCTGAGGCAAAGGCTGCAGCAGAGGCAGCAGAGGCAGTAGAGGCCGGCGCTGCCGCAGACACCGCCGCCGAAGCGCCCGCCGCCGAAGCGCCCGAGCCGTCACCGGCCGTCGCGATCGACGCCGCAGTGGCTGAGCCCGCGGTGACCGAGCCCGCAGTGACCGAGCCCGCAGAGGCTCCGAGCGAGCAGAGCAGCGAAGCTGCGGCAGCGAAGCCGCTTGCCGACGGACTGCCGCTGGTCTTGCCGCTCGGCGAGATGACCCCGGAAGAGCGGTTCCGCGCAACGACGCGGCTGATCTTCCTCGCGCCCGACGTGCCGCCGGTGCAGCCGATGCCGCGCCGCAACGAGCTGCGCAAGCTTGACGATATTCTCGACTCCCGCTTCCCGAGCGGCGAGCCCCGCGATCGCAACACCCGCGACCGCGGCGACCGCGCTGATCGTTCGTCACGCAACGAGCGCGGCGACAGCGAGGGCCGCGACGCCCGCTTTGATCGCGACGCACGGTTTGACCGTGAGGGCCGGAGCGAGCGCGACGGCCGCGGCGAGCGTGGCGATCGCGACAGCGACCGCGGCGGTCGTGACACGACGACGACGCGCAACCGCAACGCCCGCCGTCAGGCGCAGACCGACCACGACGAGGAAGAGTCGCGGCGCGCCCAGCGCACCGCGCCCGTCATCACCGAGCCCCAGAAGCTCCGCGGGTCGACCAGGCTTGAGGCCAAGAAGCAGCGCCGCCGCGACGGCCGCGATGCCGGCCGCAAGCGCATGGTGATCACGGAGTCCGAGTTCCTCGCGCGCCGCGAGTCAGTCGACCGCGAGATGATCGTGCGGACCACGGCTGACCGGATCCAGATCGGCGTGCTCGAGGACAAGGTGCTCGTCGAGCACTACGTCGCGCGTTCGAGCGAGTCATCGCTCATCGGCAACGTCTACCTCGGCCGCGTGCAGAACGTGCTCCCGAGCATGGAAGCTGCCTTCGTTGACATCGGCCGTGGCCGCAACGCCGTGCTCTACTCGGGCGAGGTCGACTGGTCCGAGTTTGAGGGCGGCAACACCGCGCGCAAGATCGAGAACGCGTTGAAGCCCGGCGACCAGGTGCTCGTGCAGGTCACGAAGGATCCCGTTGGGCACAAGGGCGCTCGGCTCACGAGCCAGATCTCGCTGCCCGGCCGCTTCCTCGTGTACGTGCCGGGTGGTGCGATGAACGGGATCTCCCGCAAGCTCCCCGACACCGAGCGCGCACGCCTGAAGAAGATCCTCAAGGAGGTGCTCCCGACCGGAGCCGGCGTCATCGTGCGCACGGCCGCGGAGGGTGCAACGGAGGATCAGCTCACGCACGACGTACAGCGCCTCACGCGCCAGTGGGAGTCGATCCAGGCTCGCGTGAAGAAGGGCGGCGGGCCAGCGATG
This sequence comes from Leucobacter sp. BZR 635, assembly GCF_048061935.2. NCBI lineage: Bacteria > Bacillati > Actinomycetota > Actinomycetes > Micrococcales > Microbacteriaceae > Leucobacter > Leucobacter sp. BZR 635. The sequence continues at coordinate 10,718 of NZ_JBLUNZ020000037.1, forward strand.
CTGCACTCCGAGCCCGACATGCTCATCAAGATCGTGCGCGACGTGTTCAACGAGGACTTCCTCAAGATGAGCATCGAGGGGGCCGAGACCCACCAGGTCATCGAGGATTACCTCTCGGCGGTCGCCCCCGATCTCATGCAGCGCGTCGAGCGCTACGAGGGCGAACGCGACATCTTTGACGCGAACCGTGTCACCGAGCAGATCTCGAAGGCGCTCGACCGTAAGGTCTGGCTGCCCTCCGGTGGATCGCTCGTGATTGACCGCACCGAGGCAATGACCGTCGTCGACGTCAACACCGGCAAGTTCGTTGGTGCAGGCGGCAACCTTGAAGAGACGGTGACCAAGAACAACCTCGAGGCTGCCGAGGAAATCGTGCGCCAGCTGCGGCTGCGCGACATCGGTGGCATCATCGTCATCGACTTCATTGACATGGTTCTCGAGTCCAACCGCGACCTCGTGCTCCGTCGCCTCGTCGAGTGCCTCGGACGCGACCGGACCAAGCATCAGGTCGCCGAGGTCACCTCGCTCGGTCTCGTGCAGATGACCCGTAAGAAGCTCGGCCTCGGCCTGCTCGAGTCGTTCAGCGAGCCGTGTGACGTGTGCGCAGGCCGCGGCATCATTGTGCATCACGAGCCCGTACAGCGTCACCGGAGCGAGTCCAGCGGGCGGCAGAAGCGCGGGGGCAACAGCGGAAGCGGTGGCCACTCGGGGAACAGCAACAGCGGCGGGAACAGCGGCAACGGCGGAAACGGCAACGCCAAGGGTTCGACCGAGCCCAAGGGGCAGCAGACGCACGCGATCACTGATGGTGCGAAGAACATGCTCGCACAGGTGGCGGCGTCGACGCTTCCCGCGGCAACTGGTGCGGCAGCCAATGGGGGAGCGGCCAACGGCACCGGATCGAACGGCGCCGGAACGAATGGCACGGCGTCAAACGGCTCGGCAGCGAACGGCTCGGCAACGAACGGCACCGCCTCCAACGCCGGATCGAACGGCTCCGGCGGCAACGCGTCGGCGGCCCGCTCCGCGGCAAAGTCCCACGGTTCCGCCGCGCCTGCAGCGGTGCTCGAGAGCGTGCTTGATGCGCTCCCAGACGCACCTCCGGCAGGCGCATCGAAGTCGCGCAACCGGCGCGTGAGCTCGCGGGCGGGGGCACCCTCCGGGGCTCCCGCTGCCCAGAGTGGCCGTGGGGCAGATGCTGGTTCCGCCGGCGCTGGTTCTGCGGCGGCATCGGTGCGGGTGTCGGGAGACTCCGGGGCGCAGGCCTCGGATCGCGCCGAATCGCAGTCCACGCACTCAGGTGCACGCGGCGCCGCTTCGGCGGGCCGTGGCGGTGCGAACACGCCGGCTGACCAGCGTGACAGCCTGAACGAGGCGCTTGGCGCGCTGAGTGCAGAGCGCAGCGCCCCGGCACAGGGGCGTTCGCGTGGCCGTGCCTCACGGGCTCAGGCCGCTGCCACGAACTCCACGGGAGAGTCCGCAGCCGCGGGCGCGACCGCGGGGGAAGAAAAGAGTGCTTCGAACACGCCTCAGCTCGATCCTGAGCGGATGCTGTTCGACGCGCTCGACGCCCGAATTCCGGGTCGCGGAGAAGCCTGAGCTGACACGCCGACCCCTATTTGACCGATAGCGGTAATTCGGGTTAATATTGACCGTTGTGCGTACTCGCTTTTGAGGCGGGAAGTGCACGTATGACTTCGATCGTGACGGGTTCGCGATTCGACACGATTAAGACAATCCACGAGAGATGGGTGACCAATTGGTTTACGCAGTAGTGCGCACAAGCGGACGGCAGGAGAAGGTCGAGGTTGGCTCGATCATCACTGTGAACCGTGTTGCAGGCGACGACAAGGGCAAGCTTGAGCTGCCAGCAGTTCTGCTCGTCGACGGCGACAAGGTAACGACCGACGCTTCGACGCTCGCCAAGGTGAAGGTCACTGCAGAGGTTCTCGACGACCTCCGCGGCCCGAAGATCGTCATCCAGCGTTACAAGAACAAGACCGGTTACAAGAGCCGCCAGGGGCACCGTCAGGATCTGACGCGCCTCAAGGTCACCGGCATCAAGTAACACTTTTAGACTCTAAGGAGACAGACTCATGGCATCCAAGAAGGGCGTCGGCTCCAGCAAGAACGGCCGCGATTCGAACGCACAGCGCCTCGGCGTAAAGCGCTTCGGCGGCCAGCAGGTAAACGCCGGCGAGATCATCGTGCGTCAGCGCGGAACTCACTTCCACCCGGGCGCGAACGTCGGCCGTGGCGGAGACGACACGCTGTTCGCTCTCGCTGCTGGTGCAGTCGAGTTCGGCGCGAAGGGTGGCCGCAAGGTCGTCAATATCGTCGCCACTGCGTAAGCAGACTGGTATCGACAAAGGCGAGCTTCGGCTCGCCTTTTGTCGTATCTGGCCGGATTGCGCGGGCTAACACGCCCGCGCGTGACGTAATCTGGCGTCGCTCGGCGCGCGCACACACGCGTGCGTCCGGCACAATGTAGGTACTCGAAGCGTCTTCGGGGCGGAAGGAGAATCTCTCATGGTGACGTTCGTAGATCAGGTGCAGCTGCACCTGCAGGCGGGCCGTGGTGGGAACGGCTGCGTCTCTGTACGGCGCGAGAAGTTTAAGCCACTCGCTGGCCCTGACGGCGGCGCCGGCGGCAACGGCGGCACGATCGCACTCGTCGCGGATCCACAGGTGACCACCCTGCTGGAGTACCACCGCAGGCCGCACCGCACCGCCGAGAACGGCGCGTACGGGGCAGGCGATTACCGCGCCGGCGCGCACGGCACCGATCTTGACCTGCGTGTGCCCGTGGGGACTGTCGTCAAGGACAAGGACGGCGAGACGCTCATCGACATGACGGAGCCGGGTACCCGCTTCGTCGTCGCTGAGGGTGGCCTCGGCGGTCTCGGCAACCACGCGCTCGCGAGTCAGAAGCGCAAGGCCCCCGGCTTCGCGCTGCTCGGCACCGACGGCTGGGCCGGCGACATCTTGCTCGAGCTCAAGACGATTGCTGACGTTGCGTTCGTCGGTCTCCCGTCTGCCGGAAAGTCGAGCCTCATTGCTTCGATGAGCGCGGCGCGCCCGAAGATTGCCGACTACCCGTTCACGACGCTGCACCCGAACCTCGGTGTCGTCGAGGTCGGCGAGCACCGCTTCACCGTTGCTGACGTGCCCGGCCTCATCGAGGGCGCGAGCGAGGGCAAGGGCCTCGGCCTGGACTTCCTCCGCCACGTTGAGCGTTGCAGTGCGCTGCTGCACGTGCTCGACTGCGCGACGCTCGAGCCCGGCCGCGATCCAATTTCCGATCTTGAGATCATCAAGAAGGAACTCGCAGCCTACGAGGTGCCCGAGGGGCAGGTGCCGCTCCTCGAGCGCCCGCAGCTCATCGCGCTGAACAAGATCGATGTGCCTGAGGCACGCGAGCTTGCTGAGTTCGTCCGCCCCGACCTCGAAGCCATGGGCTACAAGGTCTTCGAGATCTCCACGGCGTCGCGTGAGGGGCTCCGCGAGCTCGGATTCGCGCTCGCCGAGATCGTTGAGACTGCGCGCGACAAGGAGATTGCGGAGTCCGAGCGGCTCGAGCGAATCGTGCTCACCCCCAAGGCGGTGGACCGCCAGGCTGGCTTCCGTATCGTCACCGAGGGTGGATCGTACGGCACGCTGTATCGAATCCTGGGCCAGAAGCCCGAGCGTTGGGTACAGCAGACCGACTTCAAGAACGACGAGGCAGTTGGCTACCTCGCCGACCGGCTGCAGAAGCTCGGCATCGAAGACGGTCTGGTGAAGGCCGGTGCCGTCGCGGGATCCACCGTGGTCATCGGCCCCGGCTCCGGCGTCGTCTTCGACTGGGAGCCTGCGCTCACGAGCGCCGCCGAGGTGCAGATCGGTGTTCGCGGCAGCGACGACCGTATCGACGGCGGCCTCGCGCAGCGCCGCACGAACAAGGAACGTCGCGCTGACTACTACGAGCTCATGGACGCGAAGGCGGCCGCGCGTGCGCAGCTCGAGGAGGAGCGCAAGTCAGGAATGTGGGAGACGGACGAGTGACCGGTGGCGGCGGCCGTGGCGCGACGCTGCTGGGAGCGCGTCGCGTCGTTGTGAAGGTGGGATCCTCGTCGGTGAGCGGTGAGAATGCGGGCCAGATCCCGACTCTCGTCGACTCGCTGGCGCGGCTCCGCGCCGCCGGTGCCGAGGTGATCCTCGTCTCGAGTGGCGCGATCGCGACCGGTGTGCCGTTTCTCAACATTGAGGCGCGGCCCGACGATCTCGCCACGCAACAGGCTGCCGCGGCTGTCGGCCAGAACATCCTCGTCAACCGCTACCAGCGCGCGCTGAGCAGCCACGACCTCATTGCAGGCCAGGTGCTGCTCACCGCGAACGACATGGAGAACCCCACTCACCGCGGCAATGCCAGGCGCGCGCTCGAGCGCCTGCTCACGCTCGGTACTGTACCGATCATCAATGAGAACGATACGGTCGCCACCCACGAGATCCGCTTCGGCGATAACGACCGGCTCGCGGCCCTCGTCGCTCGGCTCGTCGAGGCTGACCAGCTCGTGCTGCTCTCGGACGTCGACGCGCTCTACACCGCGCCGCCCGAGATGGCTGGCGCAGAGCGGATCGCGTACGTGCCCTACGGCGACGCCCTCGACGGCGTGAAGATCGGGGCAAGCCAATCTGGCTGGGGCACAGGCGGCGCATCGACGAAGGTGCAGGCTGCGCGGCTCGCCGCCGACGCCGGAACCACGGTGTTGCTCACTGAGACGCGCCTGCTGCCCGCGGTGCTTGACGGTGAGGATCACGGGACCCTCTTCGACGCTGCCGCCCGCTAGCGAAGCGGGCTCGTGCCACGGGCTAGAATGGGCCCATGTCTAGCAATGATGCCTTCGTTGAGATCTTGACCCTGGCCAAGGGAGCTTCTCGCACGCTCGCAACCGCCACCGCCGCGATGAAGAACTCCGCGCTGGAGGAGATCGCGCGCGGGCTCGAGGCAGCGATCCCAGAGATCATTGCCGCGAACGCACTTGACCTCGCCCGCGGCGAGGCACACAACATCGGTGCCGGGCTGCTCGACCGCCTCATGCTCGACGAGGGCCGTATCCGGGGCCTCGCGAGCGCGGTGCGCGAGATCATTGCGCTGCCTGACCCCGTCGGTGAGGTCGTGCGCGGCAGCACGCTCCCCAACGGCATCACTATTTCGCAGACCCGTGTGCCCTTCGGTGTTGTCGGCGCGATCTACGAGGCGCGCCCGAACGTCACGGTGGATATCGCGGCGCTCGCGCTGAAGAGCGGCAACGGTGCGGTGCTGCGCGGCGGCACCGCGGCGGAGGACTCGAACCGAGTCCTCGTGCGGGTGCTGCAGGAAGCGATCACGCGTGCTGGCCTCAACGGTGATGCGGTGCAGACGATTGACGAGTTTGGGCGCGAGGGCGCGGGCAGGCTCATGCGCGCGCGTGGCTACGTTGACGTGCTGATTCCTCGGGGGAGTGCCGGCCTGATCGCGACAGTCGTGCAGGAGTCGACCGTCCCTGTGCTCGAGACCGGCGCGGGCCTCGTGCACGTCTTTGTTGATGCCTCGGCCGACGCGGAGATGGCCGAAGCGATCGTGCTCAACGCGAAGACACATCGGCCGAGCGTCTGCAATGCGGCCGAGACGCTGCTCGTGCACAAGGATGCGGCAGAGCGCTTGCTGCCGCGCCTGCTCACGGCGCTCGGGGAGCGTGGCGTCGCGCTGTTCGGTGACGAACACGCCCGGTCTGCCGGCGCGACGGGCGAAGCGAGCGAAGAGACTTGGGCGACCGAGCACCTCGATCTCGAGATGGGCGTGCGCGTCGTGGATTCGCTCGACGAAGCACTCGCCCACATCGCGACATTCTCCTCGAAGCACACTGACGCGATCGTGACGAACGACTTCGCAAACGCCGAGAGGTTCCTCGCAGAGGTAGATTCTGCGGTTGTGATGGTGAACGCCTCGACGAGGTTCACCGACGGCGGCGAATTCGGCTTCGGTGCGGAGGTCGGTATTTCGACCCAAAAAATGCACGCGCGCGGCCCGATGGGGCTCGCTGAACTCACGAGCACGAAGTGGCTTGTGCGCGGCACTGGGCAGATTCGCTAGCCAAACACGGTAGGCTGGGAGAAAGTATTTCTGCCATAGGAAAGGTCAGGGCTCTTCAATGTCATTTGCAGCCACGATTGCAGCAGCCGAGGGCGCAGCCCACGTCGTTACCGAGCTGCCGATCCCCGCGATCGCTTACGGTGTGATTGTCTTCACGATCTTCCTCGTTACAGCAGCTGTCACGTTCTCCTTCCGTGATGTCGCGAACCGACACTCGGAAAAGGCCGCGGCATACGCCCGCGAGCACGGTGAGGCCAAGCAGCACTAATCGTGACTAGTCGGCGACGTGTGGGGGTGATGGGCGGCACCTTCGACCCAATTCACCATGGCCACCTCGTCGCCGCTAGCGAGGTTGCGAAGAGCTTTGACCTCGACGAGGTTGTGTTCGTGCCGACGGGCGAGCCCTGGCAGAAGAGCAACGTCTCTGAGAGCGAACACCGCTACCTCATGACCGTGATTGCGACGGCATCAAACCCGCAGTTCACCGTGAGCCGTGTCGACGTCGATCGAAACGGTCCGACCTACACGGTCGACACGCTGCGTGATCTCAAGCGCCTGATGCCCGACGCAGAGCTGTTCTTCATCTCTGGCGCGGACGCGGTGCAGCAGATTGTGAGCTGGAAAGACGTTGAAAAGCTCTGGGAACTCGCACACTTCATTGCGGTGTCACGCCCCGGACACGAGCTGTCTCTCTCAGGTCTTTCACACGATAACGTAAGCTTGCTTGAGATCCCGGCGCTTTCGATCTCGTCAACTGACTGCAGAGAGCGAGTGTCAAGGGGTTACCCTGTGTGGTACCTGGTGCCTGATGGGGTAGTGCAGTACATCGCCAAGCATGGCTTGTATTCCGAGGAAGCGACAGACAGATGAGTGATCAAGAGCATGAACGGCCGCTGACGCGACGCGAGTTGCGGTTGCGCGAGCAGGCCGAGCGCGAGGGCGTCGATTCGATCGACGAACTCGCAGCGGCAGACGATTCAGATGTCTCTGCGGTAGGCGGAGAGCAAACTGAGGCCCTGGCCGAAGGCATCGACACCTCGGCAATTGAGATCGAGATCGATCCGCTTCACCCCGACGGGACCCCGCGAACCCGCCGCGAAATGCGCGAGCTGCGCGAAGCGGCTATCGCCGCGATCGCGGCCGAGGACTCCGGCGACGTGGCAAGCGAAGCCGAAGCTGAGCTGGAAACAGCTTCGGAGCGCGACGGTCACGATGCCGCTGAGCACGACTCATACGGTGCCCCGACCGAGGCGCTGAGCTTCGAGGATCTCCCGAACGGCGACGCAAGCGCGTCCGAGGAGATCGATCTCGACGCGCCCACTGAGGCTTTCACCCTCACCGATATTCTTGACGCGGCAGAGCCGACCTCGCCCACGGGCGATGCAGAAGCCGTCGCGAACCTCTTTGCCGCTGACGAGGCGGACGCCGCTGACGAGGCGGACGCCGCTGACGAGGCGGACGCCGAAGATCTTGACGGCACCGCGGCTGAGGTGGACGTCGCTGACGTCGCCGAAGCCGACGTGTTTGAGGGCGCGGCCGCCACTGATGCTGCTGCTGACGAGGCCGCCGTAGACGCCGCCGAGCCGGTTGCCGAGGCGGACGACGCAGACGTTGCCGAGGTCGTTGACGCGGCTTCGGGCGCGACCGAGACGGGCGCGGAAGCTTCGAGCGATGAACCGCTTGACAACATCGATAGCGACACCAGTGTCGAAGAAGCTGCAGATGGTGACGACGAAGAAGACACCAGCCGGGACACCGCTGGGTACTCCTTCCCCGATATCCAGCCGCCCGAAGAGTGGCGCTCGGTGTTTGACGATCCGGCCCGCGCCGCGAGCATCAATGCTCCGGGTGGTTCAGGCGACTTCGACGACCTGATCTCCCGCGCGGTTGCCCAGGAGGGCAGCACCGGAGGGACGGGCGCGTCAGCGCTGATCCTCCCTTCGCACCCCGGCGACACGGGTGGGCTCACCGGCCCGCTGGGTTCGACGGGCGAGCTGTTCGTCACGGGCTCGATCGAGCTCCCCAAGTCAATGGGAGAGACCGGCGGGCACTCGGGTATTCACGACTCGATCGATTTCGATCCGTTCTTGACCGATGGCAACGCTGAGCCGATGGCCGCGTCAGCAGACGCCGGCCCGATGCCCGTGTCGGCGCTGAGCGCCGTGAGCGCGCGTCGCCGGCCCGAGGTTCCCGTCGTGGCGGAGCCGACCAAGGATCGCAGCAAGATGCCGCTGATCCTCGCGCTCTCCGGCGGAGGACTCATCGTCGTCGTTGTCGGCGGCGTTATCTGGGCAGCCTCACAGGGCCTGTTCGGCAACTGATTGTGAAAGGCACACACGTGACAGAAGCTCGAGAGATGCTCACTGATCTGCAGATCGCTGTTCGCGCAGCGGACAACAAGGGCGCAACTGCTCCGGTCGCGCTCGACGTCGCTGAGCTCTTCGGCTTCGCCGACGCGTTCCTCATTGTCTCTGGCAGTGTCGAGCGGAACGTCCAGGCGATTTCTGACGGCATCGAAGAAGCGCTCAACGAGGCCGGCGTTCGTACAGTTCGCCGTGAGGGACGCGAGGGCGGCCGCTGGGTGCTGCTCGACTTCGGTGACATCATGGTGCACGTCTTCCACGAGGAAGAGCGCGAGTTCTACCAGCTCGAGCGGCTCTGGCACGATAGCCCGGTCATCAACGTCTCCGAGATGCTTGAGGTCGCCGCTTCCTGACCTCGTGGTCGGGCGCGTCGATTTGCAAGGTGTCGAGGGTGCTGGTGTAGAATAGAAGAGTTGTCGGGCGAGCATTCGTCCGACTTCAACGGGTCTGTGGCGCAGTTGGTAGCGCACCTGCATGGCATGCAGGGGGTCAGGGGTTCGAATCCCCTCAGATCCACTCGTTGGTACAGGCCCCGCTCGCGCGGGGCCTGTACTGTTTCTCGTGACTCGTAAACTATTCGTTCGAAATCACTGGAAGCAGCACGTACGATCGCTGCTCCGGGACTGATGCCAGCGTGGTCTCGCCTCCAAATACTGCCGGGATGCGCTCCTCAGCATCCTGGTGGATATAGATGCCGTTGCCGCGCATCTCGACGCCGTAGAGCCCAGGCCAGGGGCCTTCGCCTGGTAGCTCGACGTCGCACCCAGATACAGTGACCGCGATCGTATAGCCCGCCGGCACGATGACGCTCGTAGGCCAGACCTCGACATCGAGTTCGTAGACTTCTCCGGGCACCACCGGGAGGGCTTCGTCGTGCGAGTGCCAGGGCCGGTAGGGCTCACTGCGTGTCTCGTCAAGCTTGCGATGACTCATGCGCAGCCACCCAGTCGCAACCAGCCCGTGTGGGTCGTTGGCGGCGACGAACGTGACATCGTCGCCGTTCGGGTCGAACACGCGCAGCGTCACGAACACGTCGGCGTCCTCCGTGCTGCTGGCGGCGAACAGCTTTGCCGCGATAGGGCCAGTGATCTCGAGCGTCTCAGTGAGCGGGGCGCTGGTGAACGTCGCTCCGTCTCCGGAGGCGGCGAAGGTCGCATGTGACGAGGCAAGTGGTTCGGTAAGGGTGAGCCGCATGGTGTCAGCGTCGAGGTAGTACTTTGTCCACTGTGTGCGGGCGAGCGGCCACTCCTGCTCGTCGCGGTCGGTGAACGTTCCATCGACGTTGCGCAGCCGGAGGTGCACAGGGGCTTGGTGCCAGGTGTCTTCTCCCTTCAGGAAGTGATCGAAGAATGCGAGCTGCATGGATCGCCCGTACTCGGTGTAGAACTCGGTGAAGTGTTCGAGGCCGTGAATCTCAAGCCACTTGTGTTCACTTCCTGCTCCCAGGAAGCCCTCGACGTTGCCGCGGAGGTGCAGCGCGTTGCCGCCCCAGTTTCCGCAGGACAGCAATGGGACTGAGATGTCTGCGAGATCGACATTTCGCTCCTCGTAGTATTCGTCGTACCACTCGTGGTCGAGGATGTCTTGGCGGATATCGATTCGGTTCTCGTCGAGTTCCTGCTGTGTGAGTTCGGCAGGGCCCGACACGAGTTCGCCAGTCATGCGGCTGGTGTGGCCGCGCGAGCCAAGACCGTGCTGCAGGCTCTCGACCTGCAGCGGGTACCAGAGCGAAGTCATGTCGTGCTTGATGCCGCCGTGTCGCGCCGCCTCACGGTAGTAGTCAGAGCTGCCCTCGAACGGGCAGATGGCGGCAAGGTGTGGGGGATTCATCGCGGCGACCCGCCACTGATTCATTGCGTAGTAGGAGATGCCGAGCAGGCCCACCTTGCCATTACTCCAGCGCTGCACACCCGCCCATTCGATGCAGTCGTAGAAGTCCTGTGACTCACGCGGTGACCAGCAGTCGATCCTTCCGGGGGAGCGGCCCGCTCCGCGCGAGTCCACGCGGATCACCACGTAGCCTTCGGGGATCCATTTTTCGGGGTCCACTGTTTCCCATGTCATGTATTTTCCGCTGGTGCCCTCGAGAATCTCGGGGTAAGCGGTGGCGATGCGGTTCCACAGTGGTGCGTAGCCCTGCTCAAAGTGGAGGCCCTTGCCGTAGGGGCCGTATGTCATGAGCACTGGGTATGTGCCGTCGCTGAGGGGCCGATACACGTCGCACCGCAGCACGATCCCGTCGTTCATCTCAATGGGTACGTCCCAGTCGATGCGCATGTTGTCCTGGTCGACTGTGCGCACGTAGCGGTCTTGGTTATCGTACATTCCAGAATCTCCCTTGATCTGCTCTCGTAGGCTAACTGTACGTATTGCTAGTATGGCTCGCAACCCCGAATCCATGCACCGGAGCGAAGGAGCCCACGACATGCGTCACATCATCGACATCTCAGTCCCACTGCAGGCTGGAATTGCATCGGACCCGCCTGGGCACACCCCAGATATCGAATACCTCGACCATGATGCGACCGCTGCTGAGGTGGTGTCGTATTTCCCTGGCGCGGTCATCGGTGACCTCCCCGACGGTGAAGGTTGGGCTATCGAGCGCGTCACCGCGACAACTCATACCGGCACTCACCTTGATGCGCCGTATCACTTCTCGAAGACCATGGACGGTGACAAGCGTGCCATCACCATAGACGAAGTGCCGCTGGATTGGTGCTTTCAAAATGGCGTCAAGCTTGACTTTCGACATCTGCCCGACGGCTACGTGGTGACTCCAGCCGACATTGATGCGGAGCTCGAACGGATCGGGCACGTGCTGCAACCGCTCGACATCGTGCTGGTGAACACGAGCGCAGGGGCTCGATACGGTGAGGATGACTTCCTCGCCAAGGGGTGTGGCGTCGGCCGGGAAGCAACCCTGCACCTGCTGCGACAGGGCGTCCGCGTGACCGGCACTGATGCCTGGAGCTGGGACGCACCCTTTCGGTACACGGCCGAGCGATTCGAGCAGAGCGGGGACGCCGGGATTATCTGGGAGGGGCATCGTGCCGGCCGCGAGATTGGCTACTGCCACATTGAGAAGCTCGGGAATCTCGACGTGCTGCCGCCACATGGATTCCAGGTGGCGTGCTTTCCCGTGAAAATCCATGCGGCCTCGGCGGGCTGGACTCGCGCCGTCGCAATCGTCCACTGATCCGAACCCAGCACAAGGAGAAAATCGTGCGCATCGCATCGATCTACATCAACGGCACACGCCGCTTCGGACGCGTCGAGGGCGCGACCTTTACACCGATTGTCCATGGGCAAGATCCGCTGGATCTGCTCACGGCGGGGGCCGCGGGCGAGCTTGAGTGGGGTGAGCCGGTGCCATTCGACCCGAATGGCGTGCTCGAGCCACCCTTGCCGGTTACCACAATCAGGGACTTCATTACCTTTGAGCAGCACACCGCTGGCTCGCTGCGGGCCGTGACGGGCAGCACCGAGGTACCCGAGGCCTGGTTCGAAGCCCCGACGTTTTATTTCACCAACCCCTATGCAGCGGTGGGCTCAGGCCAGGGCGTGATCGTGCCGCCCGGCTGCGAAGTCTACGATTTCGAGCTCGAGGTTGCCGCGGTCATCGGCGCCGACGGCTTTAACCTCACCGTTGAGGAGGCCTGGGACCACATAGCCGGGTTCACGATCCTCAACGACTGGTCCGCCCGCGACCTGCAGCAGCGTGAGATGCGCGTGGGGTTGGGCCCGGTGAAGGGTAAGGACACTGCGACCACGCTCGGACCCACGATTGTTACTCCAGAGGAACTCGCAGAGCATTTCTCCGACGGGCACTACGATCTGCAGATGCAGGTCTTCGTCAACGGCACACTTATCGGAGGGGACTCGCTGGCAAATATGGCGTGGACGTTTGCTGAGCTTGTCGCATACGCGAGCCGTGGCACGTGGGTGCGGCGTGGAGACGTGCTCGGTTCGGGGACGAGTGGGGGAGGTTGCCTCGCGGAATTCTGGGGCTGGAACGGGGCACGCGATCCAGCGCCGATCACCGTGGGGGACACGGTCACCATGACCGTGCAAGGTCTCGGCACGATCTCCAACCGGATCGTAGCTGGGCCCCCACTGCACCCTGTCCCCAGGGCGCGACGCGTGGAATGGACGCGGCCGTTGCAGGGGTAGGCGGTGGTCGGCGCCTAGCCGTGACGAATGCCCGCACAGATGAAACTGTGCAGGTATTCGAGCCGCGCGCGAGATCCGGCTTCGCCGACGATCCTGCGGCCGCGCTCGCCAACATTCGTGGAGATGTGCGCGCCGACGGCGAACAGGTACGCCCACTCGTGGAAGCCCTCAGGCTTCCCCGGGACGATGCGCGAGAGGGTCGCGATGAACTCCCGCGCCATCGGGTCGAACAGCGCGTCCAAAATGTCTCGATCATACGCGTGCGGGTCGCCAGCCTCCCGCAGCACGATCGTCAGGTAGTTTGCCACACGCTCGTCGTCAATGCTGTTGCTGCTAATTCTGAGGAATGCTGACACCGCTGCTTCCAGGGCGTCTGCTGCGGTGACGTCGATCTCGCGCAGCTCCCGCATGCGGCTCTCGTTGAGATGCTGATGATGCTCAAAGATCGTGCGATAGAGGTTCAGCTTCGTTTCAAAGTGATACACCACAAGCGGCAGGCCGACGCCAGCCTCGTCAGCAATGTTTCGCATTGAGGCGGCATCGAAGCCTTTGTCGGCGAACACAGTTTCGGCCGCGCGCAAGATGTCTTCTCGACGACTCGGTCTGCTCATGGTGCATCCATTATGGCATTGGGGCGCGCGCTGCAGCGCCCGCTGTCGGATCGCGTTGCTTTCTGCGTGCAGGCACGCTGTCGTATTCTGCTCCGACCTTGACGCGTTCTGCTCATACATCAGATCTAAGTAAGGCTAGCCTAAAACATGCGAGCGCTATGCGCTCTACTCTCGGAGCCCCGAGAGTACTTCCGTGTTCTGATCTGAAAGCAACCATGACATTTGTGATGCCCAATTATCGCCCCGCCGCACTGCTCTCCGGAGCGGTGGCCGCGCTACTGCTCCTCTCAGGGTGTGCCGCTGCAGCAGAGCGCTCTGAGGGGTCCGCCGCGACCTCGGAGATGGCGGCACCCAGCGCACTCTTGCCGGAGGCGGAGGGAAACACGAGCTACCCGCTCACGCTCGATACCCCGTTCGGCGAGACCGAACTCGTCGAACGCCCTGAGCGCATTGCGATCGTCACGACTGCTACGCCAGATACCGACGCACTGCTGGCGCTCGGAGGCATTCCCGTCTTCGCTCCGTCGACGATCGAGCGAAACACCTGGCTTGATGCGAGCCAGACCGACCGGATCGAGACCGTGTGGGAGGCAAGCCCCGACGTCGAGCTGCCGGCTGAGGCGGTCGCTGCGAGCAAGCCAGACCTCATCGTGACGCTACAGGCGCTCGACACCTTTGACCAGAAGACGTTTGACCAGTTGAGCGCTATCGCTCCCGTGCTGTATGCGGGCGTCGACGAGCTGAGCTGGCAGGAGCTTACCGAGACGCTCGGTGACGCCATTGACCTCGGGGATAGCGCTCGCGATGCGGTGCAGCGCACGGAAGACACCATCGCGAAGACCCGCGAAGCGCATCCGGAGTTCGCGGGCAAGACGGCGACCCACGTGATTGCTCACTCTGAGAAGGCCGGCGCGTTCTATGCGAGCACGCCAGGCTCGAACACCGAGCAACTGTTCAACGAGCTCGGGTTCGTACTGCCGGAGGCGGCGCAGTCGATCGCGCCGGGCACCAAGATCAGCGACGAGCTCATCGGCCTCATCGACGCAGACTTCCTGCTCATCAGCACCATCACCGAGCCCGAGTTCTTCCTGGACTCACCACTGCTCGAGACGGTTCCCGCGGTCGCCGAGGGGCGTGCGGTGATCGACCCAGCGGAGGAGGGCACCACGACGAACAACTTCGCGTGGGGCCTCAACCAGCAGAGCGTGCTGAGCATCCCGTGGCTCATCGAGCGCCTCGCAGAGATGGGGTCAGAGGCGCTCAACTAGCTGGGCCGGTTGAGAAGTCGAACGGGCATGACCATCCGTAATCGGTGCGCGGCCAGCTTCGGGCCGCGCACCGCACTCGCGCGGCGCCGCGTGATTGGTGCCGTGATCATCGCCACGGGGCTCCTCGTCACCGTGATGGCGAGCCTCGCATTCGGCGCGAACCCGTTGAGTGTCGGTGAGACGTGGGCTGCAATCTGGCGCCCCGACGGCTCGGAAGCCGCCAGCATCGTCTGGAAGCTTCGCGCGCCCCGCACACTCGCGGGCGTCCTTGTCGGGGCCGCGTTCGGCGTTGCCGGGGCGCTCATCCAGGCGCTCACACGCAATCCAATCGCAGATCCGGGGATCCTTGGCGTGAACGCTGGAGCCGGGTTCGCGGTCACGATCGGGATCGGCGTGTTTGGGGTCACGGGTGCGAGCCAGTATGTGTGGTTCGCGTTCCTCGGAGCCGCGGCCGCAACGCTGCTCGTGTACCTCATCGGTTCCGTCGGCGGCGGAATGGCTTCTCCGGTGACGCTCGTGCTCGCGGGAGTGGCGCTCGGGGCCGTGCTCAACGGCTTTTCGACGTTCCTCTCCCTCCTCGACCCCGACACGTTCCGGGCAGTGCGGACGTGGGGGCTTGGGTCAATCGAGAGTACCGGCCTCGCCGACACCCTCAGTGTGCTGCCGATGCTACTGGTCGGCATGCTGATCGCGGTGCTGGTCTCCGGCGCGCTGAACTCCATGGCACTCGGTGACGACTTGGCGGCGACGCTCGGTGTTCGCGTGATCCGCACCCGGGTACTGGTGATCGTGGCGGTCACGCTGCTCGCTGGCGGCGGCACCGCGCTCACAGGCGGGATCGGGTTCGTGGGGCTCATGGTGCCGCACATCGCGCGCTGGCTGTTCGGGCCGGATCAGCGGTGGATCATCGCGACCTCCGCGCTCGCGGCGCCGGTGCTTGTGCTCTTCGCGGACGTCCTTGGCCGCGTCATCGCGCGCCCCGGGGAGGTCGAGGTGGGGGTCTTGACTGCCGTCCTCGGCGCGCCGGTGTTGATCGCGCTCGTGCGCGGGCGAAGGGTGAGTGGGCTGTGAACGTAACGAAGAAGCAATTGGACTTCGGCTACCGCACGCGAGTCATTCGCACGAGGTGGCTATCGCAGCGGATCCCGTTGCGAACGGCCGGCGTGTCGGCTGCACTGCTCACAGTCGCCGTCTTCGTTGCCGCGTTCGCGATCCGCTTCGGCGACTTCCCGCTGACGGCGGGCGAAGTGCTTGCCGTTGTCCGTGGTGCAGGGGACGAGTTTCACCGCATGATTGTGATGGAGTGGCGCCTTCCGGTCGCCGTGGCCGCCGTCGTCTTCGGTGCGCTGCTCGGGATCGGTGGCGCGATCTTCCAATCGCTCACCCGCAACCCACTCGGCTCACCCGACATCATCGGGTTCGACGCCGGCTCGTACACGGCTGTCGTGCTGTCGATCCTCGTCTTCGGCAGTTCGAGTGCTTGGGCCCTCGCCGCGGCCGCGCTCATCGGCGGGCTCGCGACGGCGTCATTGGTCGCACTGCTCGCGTACCGGAACGGCTTCCAGGGGTTCCGGCTCATCATCGTGGGGATCGGGGTGTCTGCCGTGCTTGGCTCGGTGAATTCGTTCCTCATCACCCGTTCTGACTCCACGGACGCGATCGCGGTGGGGTTCTGGGGCGCTGGCTCGATCACCAGGGTGTCGTGGGGGACCCTGCTGCCGTCGCTCGTGATCGCCGCGGTGCTGTGCGTTGCAGCGGTGGTGCTCGCCGCGAGCCTGCGCCAGCTCGAGCTCGGTGACGACGTCGCAGTCGCGCAGGGACAGCGGGTCGGCGTCGCCAGGCTCGGACTCCTCGTGCTCGGCGTGGCAACGACCGCGCTCGTGACTGCGGCCGCCGGCCCGATCGGTTTCATCGCGCTGGTTGCGCCACAGCTTGCCAGGCGGCTCACCCGCTCGGCTGGCACGAGCCTGCTGTCAGCCGCAGCGATGGGAGCTGCCCTGCTCGCGACGGCGCACCTCGCATCCGTCCTCATCGCGCAGGCGTACCGCGCGATCCCAGTGGGGCTCATCACCGTCTGCTTGGGCGGGCTGTATCTCATTTGGCTCCTGATCCGCGAGGCCCGCCGTGCGGGCGGCGGCTCCGCATGACTCCACTCCGCTCGAGCAGAAAGCACCGTATGGACGCGAACACTGTCCCCACACCAGCCGAGGCGCCAGACCGCCTCCGCATCGAGGCCGCAACCATCGGCTACGACCGTCGAGTCATCGCGCGCGAGCTCACGACGCGGATCCCGCGCGGATCATTCACCGCGATTATCGGCCCGAACGGGTGCGGGAAATCGACGCTGTTGCGGGCGCTCGCACGCGTGCTCTCGCCGAGCGCCGGACGAATCCTGCTCGACGGTACGTCGATCAGTGCGATGCCGGCGAAGGCTGTCGCGCGAGAACTCGGGTTGTTGGCACAGACTTCGTTCGCGCCAGACGGGATCCGCGTCGCAGACCTTGTCGCGCGCGGCCGCGCACCGCACCAGTCGATGCTGCAGCAGTGGCGTGCGGTCGACCAAGCGGCCGTCGAGGGCGCGCTCGCGGCGACGAACCTCACTGCGCTCTCCGGGCACCTCGTCGACGAGCTCTCAGGCGGGCAACGGCAGCGGGTGTGGGTGGCGATGCTCCTCGCGCAGCAGACCTCGATCATGCTCCTCGACGAGCCCACCACCTTCTTGGATATCGCACACCAGTACGAGTTACTTGAGCTGTTCCGGACGCTGCACGAGAGCGGCAAAACACTCGTCGCTGTGCTGCACGACCTGAATCAGGCTGCCAGGTATGCTGACCATCTCATCGTGATGCGTGACGGTGCAATCGTGTCGACGGGCCGCCCAGCAGACATCATCACGCCCGATCTCATTGAGACCGTGTTCGGTCTGCGCTGCCTGGTGCTCCCTGATCAGGTGACCGGAACGCCGACGGTCGTCCCGCTTGACCCGCGTACCGAGGCGTCGTCCTCGGGGAGTACTGCGAAGACGGACGGGCTGACGCCATAGAATCCACGGAACGCGCGCGCAAAGCTGTTTGGGTGTTGATAGCCCACGCGGAACGTGACCGAAGCGACTGCGGCACCAGAGCGAAGTAACCGCGCGGCCAACTGCATCCGCGCACGCAGCCGCCACTCGCTGAACGTCAATCCGGTCTCGCTCAAGAAGGCACGCTCAAGGCTGCGACTGCTCGTGTGTACTTCGAACGCCCAATCGGCGGTGCGGCGCTCGTCGCCGGGGTTGAACAGGAGCGCCTCAGCCACGGCAGCCGCGGTCGGGCTGGCCGGCAGCGGCAACTCCTCCGAATAGGTCGCGCCGCGCTCAAGAATGGAGAGCACCTGGCGTTGGACGTTCGCGCTCGGCCGGATGATCGTGCTGCGGCTCTGATACAGCGCAAGAAAGAAGTTCTGGTCACGCTCGGTGATGGTGACCACAGTTGGCTCGTGCAGCACCGTCGCTGTCTCGTCGATGGGGAACCAGTACGGAAAGACAATGGAGTCGGCTCGAACGTCGAGCGAGTGCGGCGTGCCGACCGGGAGCCAGAGCACCTCGCCCGCGTGTACCTCGGTCGCGTGGCCGGGGTGCGTGAAGCGCGTCGAGCCACGCAGCTGCCAAAAGGCCATGTGCACGTCGTCATGTCGGGTCTCTGGCACGGTGACGGCAGGAATCTGCAACAGGAGATCGACGGTATGGGCGACCGGAGTGCCCGCTCGGGAGTGCATTGCGCTTCCGTTCTGTCGGCGATGGCGCAGCACGAGGGAGCCATCCGCTGCGCCGGAGGCAAGGTTAGCCTAACCTAACCTTGCCTCCGTGACGCCTCGACAGCTCGAGTGACGCGGACTACGCAACGAGCGAGACGAACTCATCCGGCTGTTACTGCCGCCCGATTGCCGAGCGGACTGCGTCCTCCAGCGGGATCAGGTGGCTGTGGTCGTCTGCTCCGATGTCGATCCGGATCCACTCGACGGAGCCGGTGAATGAGCGGCCAGCGCCGCGATCGGTGGTCACTGGCGTGCCTGTCGTGGTGCCGACGTCGCTCGACTCGTCCGCGGAGAAGACGATGGGTTGGGTGGCATCGATGCGGCCGCTGCCGACGGAGACCCCGTCAACGAACAGCGTCAGCTCACCGCCCTTGCCGAAGCCGCCGCCGTCGTACGCAAACTCGGCGCGGAGCTGCCGTGCGCCGTGGGGGATCAGGTCGCCGGAGGTGATGGCCGTGGTGGACAGCCCCACGAAGTTGTAGGCAAACTTCAGCTTGCCCCCGTCGACGTAGAAGGACCAGCCACCCAGGTAGCCGCCCTGGCTGAGGAGGACGCCCTCGGCAGGATCGCCGGAGACGTCGACCTGTGCCGTGACGTTGAATGAGCGGTTCTTGATGTTCAGCACCGCGTTCTCGCCGAGGCGACCCATGCCGGGGAAGAGGATCTGGGTGTCCCCGGTGATGAGTTGCGGGCGGCCTGCGATCTCCGCGTCCATGCGCTCCGTGCCGCGGTCGTCGAGGGGCAGCACGTTGTGCTTCGTCGCCTCGATGAGCCACAGGCGCTGGAGCTCGTGGAGCTTCTCGGGATGCTCCTGCGAGAGATCCCGGGACTGGCTCCAGTCCGCGGTCGTGTCGTACAGCTCCCAGATGTCGTCGTCGAAGGCGAGCGGTGCCGCGCCCGTGAGTTCCCACGGGGTGCGGTGCTTCGTGACTGCCGTCCAGCCCTTGTGGTAGATACCGCGATTGCCGAACATCTCGAAGTACTGCGTCTCGCGATGCTCGGGCGCATCGACGCTCGCGAAGCTCGCCGCAAAGCTCTTGCCCTCGAGCGGGGACTGCGTGACCCCGTGCACCTGGACCGGTTCGGGGATGCCCGCGACATCGAGGATCGTGGCTGCGACGTCGATGACGTGGGTGAACTGGTTACGGATCTGGCCGCGGGATTCGATCCCGCCCGGCCAGTGCGCGATGGTGCCGTTGCGCGTGCCACCGAAGTGCGAGGCGACCTGTTTCGTCCACTGGAACGGCGTGGACATGGCGTGCGCCCACCCGACCGCGTAGTGGTTGTAGGCCGCAGGGGTGCCGAAGTCGTCGATGCGTGAGCTGAGAAACTCGTCGGTTTCGAGGTGGCCGAGCCCGTTGAAGTTTAGGCCCTCGCTGAAGGATCCGCGAAGCGTTCCCTCCGCTGACGCGCCGTTATCGCCGATGATGTAGAGCACGAGCGTGTTTTCGAGCAGGCCCAGCGCGTCGACCGCGTCAATGACGCGCCCGAAGTGGTGGTCGGTGTGCTCGAGGAATCCGGCGTAGACCTCCATCTCGCGCTCGAGCACGGGCTTGAGCGAGTCGTCCATCGCGTCCCACGAGGGGATCTCGTCGTGCCGCTCGGTGAGCTCGGTTCCCGGAGGCACGACTCCGAGCTCGAGCTGGCGAGCGAGCGTCTGCTCGCGGAGCGCGTCCCAGCCCTCCGCAAACTTGCCCTTGTACTTGTCCGACCACTCGTTGGGGACGTGGTGGGGCGCGTGCGTAGCTCCGGGAGCCCAGTACATGAAGAACGGGCGGTCCGGCTGCAGCGCCGTGGACTGCCGCATCCAGCCGATCGCCCGGTCGGCGAGATCCTCGGTGAGGTGGTAGCCCTCCTCGGGCGTCCGCGGAGGTTCGATGGGAGTCGTGTCGTTGTAGAGCGCCGGGTAGTACTGGTGGGTTTCGCCGGCGATGAAGCCGTAAAAGTGCTCGAAGCCGGACTGGGTGGGCCATCGGTCAAAGGGGCCGGCCGCGCTGGTCTCCCACGGCGGAACCTCGTGGCACTTGCCGAACTGTGCGGTCGCGTAGCCGTTGAGCTTCAGCGTTTCGGGGAGCGTTGCCTTCGCGTTGGATCGTACGCCGTTGTAGCCGGGGGCGCCGGTCGCCATCTCGGTGATGTTCCCCATCCCCACCGAATGATGATTGCGGCCCGAGAGCAGCGCGGCTCGGGTGGGGGCGCAGAGCGCGGTCGTGTGGAACCTCGTGTAGCGCAGGCCCTCGCCGGCCAGCCGCTCGGCCGTTGGGGTGTTCACCGGCCCGCCAAATGCCGACGAGGCACCGAACCCGACGTCGTCGATGAGCGCGATGATCACGTTCGGCGCCCCGGCGGGCGGCCGCAAGCGAGAAAAGGGCGGGATGACGTTGTCGGGATCCTTGGCGTCGTACGTCGTGATGCCGACGTGTGGTCGGTCGGGGACGGGCAGGATCGTGCGAGTTTCGGGTTCAAACGGAGCAGTCATTGGTGTTCTCCCGGGCTGTGCGTGCGCTGGCTGGTCGGCGGGGTGCGTGCAGTGAGCATCCCAACTTCAGCATAAGATCGACCTGTCGCTGGGCGGCCTTTTCTCGCGGTAATCATCAATCGCTGATGAGCCCGGTCGGCACCTCTCTTCCTGGTGTGCGATCGGACGGGCCTGGCACTCCGCTTGGCGGCTCCAAGCCGTGATGGAACTCTTGATAGAACTAGAGGTAGAACTATGCGCGATGAACTTGCTCCCGACCTTACGTGGGTGTCAGTGGACGGGGGTGCCTTCCTCATGGGTTCAGACGATTTCTACCCAGATGAGAGCCCGCGTCACGAGCGAACCGTCGGAGCGTTCGAGCTCACCGCAACACCGGTGACGAACCGTCAGTTTGCGCGGTTCGTCGCCGCAACGGGCTACGTGACCGTAGCAGAGCGCCCCCTCTCGGCGGAGGAGTACCCACACCTCGACGCGGCCGCTCGGATCCCCGGCTCGCTGGTGTTTGTTCCCACCGCGGGTCCCGTCGACCTGCAGGACTGGCAGCAGTGGTGGCGGTGGGTTCCCGGGGCGTGCTGGTCGAGCCCGGCGGGCCCCGGCAGTTCGGTATCGGGGATTGAGGATCACCCGGTCGTGCAGATTGCGTACGCAGACGCGAGTGCCTTCGCCGCGTGGGCCGGTGGCCGGCTGCCCACCGAGGCCGAGCTGGAGTTTGCCGCGTGCGGAGGCTCCACGCCCAATCCATTTGCGTGGGGCGCTGAGCGTGACCCGGGCGGCGACATCGTGGCAAATACGTGGCGAGGCAAATTCCCGTATCGCAATGACGGGGCACTCGGGTGGCGCGGGACGAGCCCCGTCGCTTCCTTTCCCGCCAATGAGTACGGGCTCTATGACTGCATTGGGAATGTCTGGGAGTGGAGCGCGGACCGCTATGCGCCGCGGCACGAGACGGAGAACGCGGGGGTGGATCTCGCTTCTGGGGGACCGCTGCCAGCAGGGTGCGGATGCGGCGCAGGCGGCTCTGCTGCGAATCCCTCCGGGGGAGCGGCGGCCCCTACCGTCACGCAGCGTGTGCTGAAGGGCGGCTCGCATCTCTGCGCTCCGGAGTATTGCCTCCGATATCGACCCGCCGCCCGGTCGCCGCAGGAGGAAGACTCAGCAACAACGCACATTGGATTCCGAGTGGCCAGGAGGAGGTCTCTATAAACATTGACCAATCTCTGTAGTTGACTTATGGTCAAATTATGGGGAAACAATGGTTTATTCATAGAAATCGTGCCAGTCGCCTCCTCGCATCTGTCGGAATCGCGGCGCTGATCTTCGGCGGGCTTTCGGGCCCGGCAGCGTTCGCTGACGATCAGGCGCCCGCCGAGGAGCCAGGTATCGCGCTGGTGACGGAGGGGCAGCCGCCGGCCGAAGCGCTGCCGCCGGCCGGGCAGCCGCCGGCCGAAGAGCCACCGGCCGAGGAGCTGGATCCTGCCGAGGTTCTGGCGCCTACCGACGTGGCAGACGTGGACGCCGAGCCGGCTCCCGAAGTCGCCGTGCAAATCGAACGGCGCACCCCCGCAGAGCAGGGCGTGAGCAAGACGTTCGAGTACCTCGTGGAGTTCAGCTGCACGAGCACGCGACTCGACTGCACTGACGTGGTGATCGACGTCCCCCTCACTCAGACGACCACCCTGGCGGCCGACGCGATCCCCATGGTCGAATGGAAGGCCGCCCTCGTCTCCGAGGATCAGAGCCTCATCCCGGACGTGAGTTCTTGGGACATCGGGAAGAATCCGCGCCAGATCGTGCTGGCCGCGCCTCTGTCCGCCGGGGCGAGTGGCAGTGTGCTCGTCCAGCTCAGCCCCCCGAATGGTCGCGTCGCGAACGGGACGGAGTGGGAGATCCTGCCCACGATCCGCGCCGCAGGGGCGGATCCCAGCCCGGCCCCCGCCGCAGCGACGAGCCGGGTGACGGCGAGCGGCAAGCTCCAAATGGATGACGCCGTGACGGTCGGCGGAATGCTCCAGTCGGAGCTGCATCCGGGCACCCAGTTCGACGTCCGCCTCCGCGCGAGCGTGCTGGGAACGCCGGGGAGCTCGTCGGATCAGCTTTGGGCGGACCTCACCAAGCCGTTCACCATCAGTGTGCAACTCCCGACTGACGTCGAGTTCGTAGCGTTCCCGGAGGGCTCGACCGACGGATCGTACGATGCGGCGACGCGCACCGCGAGCTGGAACGTCACGCAGCACCGCGGGGAAGCGAAGTGGATCACGCTGCGGCTTGCGGACACCGCTCAGGCGGGTGCCAAGCCGGTCCTTCACAGCGAGACCTCTGCCTTCTTGATCGGCGAGAGCAAGCCCCTCGCCCACACCCTGGACACGACCATCACCGTGCTTTCGGACGACCTGCTCGAATCCGTGCTCAGCATGAACGTGGAGACCAACGGCGGGACGGTCGGGTCGAGCGAGGACTTCATCGCCCCTGAGGGGGAGGCCGACAAGCCGGTCACCATGACGGCGACCCTGAAGGCTCAGCATCGCGCTACCGTGAGCTCGCTGAGCTTGGTGATGCCCTGCGTCGATGGAACCGGGCGCACCTGTGCGAGCCCGGAGACCTACCCCACCACGCCTCAGAGCGTCGCCATCGAGCATCCCGCGGGCGGCTCGGGCGATGTGGAGGTCGTACTGACTCTCGCAGACGGCAGCACGGAGACCATTCAGGTGGGCACGGATCCTGTGTCCCTCGCCCCCTGGGGCGGTCAGGTCACGCGCGTCGAAGCGATCAACCTCGCCCTACCCGTGGCGCAGCCGCAGTCACCGCCGGTCGCGAGCTACACGCTCACGGTAGTGACGACCGTGCCCGATGACGCAGACATCGACAGCGGCACGTGGCTCCGCGTCGGTGCCGAGTCCACGGTGACGGCTGCCGACGATCCCACCGAGCAGATCTCGCCGAAGCAGACGCGTGCAAACGAGTTCTTTATTGGCGCGCTCCACGCGCCGATTCAGGCCGGCCCCGTAATTCCCGGTTGGAGTCAGGGCCAGACGAACGTGACCCTGGAATCGTTCGCGCGCTGGTCTGCGCCCGAGCATGAGCGCCGCGACTCCGCGGCGATTGCGCTGCTCTTGCCCGCCGGGCTGGAATTTAGTGTCGGCCTGTGGCCTGGCCAGGCCGTCGAACGGGTCCCAAACTATGCCGACACGGGCCGCACGCTCGTGCGGTTCCCGTCGATGCCGGGTCAGCGGAGTGGGCAGGTGCGGGTCGACACCACGAGCCTGGCACCCGGGATCTACGACTACGAAGTGTTTCATGGCTTCGCGGGTTATGAGAGCCCCTCGTGTACATCGATGGTCACCACCGACAAGCTCGTCCCGCAGGCGCTTCGAGAAGGAGTGCCTGGTGTGTTCGTCGATGGGCAGAGCGACGATGCTTGTCACGCGGTGTTGCCACTCGTGGTGACCGGCAACAACACCGGACAGGCCATCACCAAGTCCGTTCGCGGTGATCTCGACGGTCAGTGGCACGGTGTGCCCGGCACTGTTGGCGTGAGCGGCGATGGATCCGGTTCCGCCGAGTACCGGATCGCCTGGGCGAACACGGGGCCCACGGACCTCAGTGACGTCGTCGTATACGACCTGCTCCCCGGCCCGAACGACTCGGGGAGCGTGGGCGCGCTTGCCGGCCTTCCGCGCCAGTCCGACTTCCCAGTGACCTTCGAGAGCGTGGTTGTGCCGGAAGGGTTTACCGCGGCGTATAGCGTCTCCGACAACCCATGCCGGCCCGAGCTAGGAGGCACGCCAGGCAGCTGCATCGACGACTGGAGCGCGACGCAACCTGACGATCCCTCCCAGGTGCGTGCGCTCCGTTTCACGGCGGACGCTCCCGAGCCGGGCGGCAGCACTGTCGAGTTCTTGATCTCTGTAGCGCTGCCGGAGTTCGGCGAGGCCCAGGCCGCGATGAACTCAGCCGCTGCGGGAGGCGTGGACCCGGACGGAAAGGACGTCCCCTCAGTCGAGTCACCCTACGTGGGGGTTGGCAGCGAGCTGCGTGCTCCAGCGTTCGAAGCTTCGAAGACTGCATCGAAGGCTGAGGATGAGCCACTGCATCCGGGCGACGAGCTCGAATACACGCTGACGGTTCGTAACGCGGGGCCAGTGACCGGAGAGCTCGCGTTCGACGACGACCTCGCCGCGCTGCTCGATGATGCGACGCTCACCGGGCCCCCGACGCTGTCGGGCAACGGGAATCTCACGGCAGTGGTCGTCGACGGCGTCCTGCAACTGCGTGGCGCGCTCGAGGGCGGTAAGTCAGCGACGGTGACCTATACGGTCACGGTCAAGGCAGATGCTGGTGAGCGAGGCGACGATGTGCTTCGGAACGCGGTCGTGCCCGCGGGCGAGACCGCGGCTGAAACCTGCGAACCCGACAACGACATGTGCACCGTGCACACGGTCGAAGACGTGACGTTCGCGAAGACGGCGGATCCGAAGTCCGGCACCGAAGTTGCAGGTGGCGACACCGTCAGCTACACCGTCACCGTAGTGAACCGAGGCAAGCTCGGGGCGGAGATCGCCCTGGTGGATCACCTCGCTGGGGTCCTTGACGACGCCAAGCTGGTGGGTGAGCCCGCGGCTACCGGCGGAGACGTTACCGCGGGGCTCGAGCAGTCGCAGCTCGCGATCACCGGGGCGCTCCCCGCGGGGGAGACTGCGACGGTGACCTACGCGGCGCAGGTACTGGCTGACACCCCGGCCGGCGAGCCCGCCAGGAGCCTGGACAACTTCCTGCTTCGCGCAGGGTCCAAGGTTCCCGCTGAGTGCGCGGCAGACTCGACGACCTGCACGACGCACCCGATTGCCGAGGCTGGCGGTGGCGGTGAGACGCCGAACCCCGACCCGACGGATCCTCCGACGACGCCGGGTACGACTCCGCCGGCCGGCGGGGGAGAGCTCGAAGCGAGCGGCGGGGCGTCACCGCAGCAGCTGGTGTTTGCGGCCCTCGCGGTCGCGCTGCTCGGAGCCGCAGCAGTGACGATGAGCGTTCGCCGCGCGCGCCGCGGCATCGTGGCGGGAGCGACTGAGGAGTAACGCAGTCGGAGCGGCCGGGCCGCGGTGAGCCGGTTCGTGCGGGACGGTGTAATCCGTTCCCGCGCGGGCCGGCTCCGCGCTTGGTGCGGGTCGCAGTCTGACCCGTCCACGCCCGGCGGTAGGCTTGGGCAATTACGTGTCGCCGCTAGGAGGTAGCTGTGCCAAATCGTCAAGGCTCCAGGTTTGAGCCGCGCCGGGCGGCTCGCCTGCGCCAGCGGAGTGTCGCCGAGTCCGTGGCAGCGATCGATGCCACGCGGCGCACCCGCTACGTTGTCGACGGGGCGCTGACACCGGCCCCCGAAGGCGTGAGCATCGCTGAGTCCCTGACGTTTGCGAACGCCGCGCCCCAACGCATGGCGCTGAGTATCTTCCCGCGGCCCAACGTTGACGACATCACTGAGCTCGCCGACGCGTGGGGTCTCCACCCGGTGCTCGTGGAGGATCTCAGAAACGGGGGCCAGCGCCCGAAGCTTGAACGCTACGGCGACGTGCTGTTCTTGGTGGTCCGCTCTGCCCGCTACCTCGACGAGGCAGAGGATCTCGACTTCGCCGAATTTCACGTGCTGCTGCGGCCGAACGCGATCTCAGTGATCTGCCAGGACGGGCGGTGGATCGACGGCGGCGACGGCGACGCACTCCCCGAGAACTCGCGCGACACCGTAGCTCAGGGCGACGCGACACTCCTCGACGACGGGCCGCTGCTCGAACTCGGGCCGGAGGCTGTCCTGTACCGACTCCTCGACGCCATCGTCGATGGATACCAGCCCGTGCTGCGCGGCCTCGCGATCGATAAGGAACAGATCGAGAGCCAGGTCTTCAGCGGCGACTCCGCGGTGACTGAGCGTGTCTACCGGCTCAGCCAAGAGGTGATCGAGCTGCAGCACGCCACCATGTCGCTGCAGGATGTACTCGAATTGCTGCGAGCGGGCTTCGACAGGTACGCAATCCCCGAGGCGCTTCGCGCGTATCTGCAGGACGTCGCGGATCACCTCACGCGGGTCACGACAAGGGTGCACGAGCTGCGCGAGGCACTCACCCAGATCCTCAGCGTGAACGCGACCCTTGTCGCGCAGCGACAGAACGAAGACATGAAGAAGATATCCGGGTGGGCGGCGATCCTCTTCGCCCCGACGCTCATCGGCGCGGTCTACGGCATGAACTTCGATGTGATGCCCGAGCTGCACTGGCCGCTCGGCTACCCGCTCGCCGTGGCCGCGATGGTCGCCCTCGCCGCCACGCTGTACATCGTCTTTAAGCGGAAGAAGTGGATGTAGCTACTGCGCGTCGTCGCAGGGTTGCGCGCGCAGTCAGAGCGCTTCTCGCACCCAGTCGACCTCTTCCCCGAGGAGGGGCAGGGCACCGGCGACTGGTCGGTAGCCGAGGGCCGCTGCGGCAGACATATCGAGGGTCATCTGGGTCGACCATGGGTGTGCTCCGCGGCCCGTGCCGCGCTCCACGAGTTCGAGTTCCCCCGCCCACCCGAGCCGGGTGCCGATGCTGCGCACGATCGCCTCTGCGGTGGGAGCGTCGGGATCCGCCGCATTGAGAATCCGTCGACCCGGCTGGCCCGCGACAACCTCGATGAGCGCGGCTGCGTTGGTCGCAGCGACGAGATGGTCGACGGTGCTCCCTGCGGCCAGCGAGACGGTCGAAGCGGGATCCTGCATCGCGCGGACGGTGTCGCGCGTGCGCGGGTTCCTCGCCCATCTCCCGTGCACCTTTGCCGCACCCAGCACCGTGATCGGCAGCCCCGAGTCGAGTGCTGCCAGTTCTGCTGCGACCTTGCTCGGAGCGTAGCCCTCCCTCGTGAAAGGGTCGACATCATCCCCCGCAGGGGAGACGGTGGGTGCGCTCTCAGGCACGGGAGCCGCAAATCTTGGCGTGTCCTCGCCGTTGATGTGTCGCCCAGCTGTGTCGACGTAGACGGCGCGGCTCGAGATGAGCACGGTGCCCGCGACGAGGCTCAGTGACGGCAACAGCTGGCGCACATCGTGTGCGCTGAAGGCGACGAGGTCCACGAGCAACTCTGCACCGGTGCCGATGAGGCGCTCAATTCCGGCAGTGTCGCTGCGCGCGATCCTGTGGAAGCGGGCGCCGGCTGCCGCCAGCTCATCGGGCATCGCAGCTGGATCGCGACCGCTCAGATCGACGTCCCAGCCTGCCTCGAGCAGCCGCTTCGCGATGGCACCACCGATGGCACCGGTACCGCCCAAGATGATGGCTCGCATACTTCCCTCCGGCACCGCGCACCGCGCAACGTGCGCAAAGGCGCTTCCGACGCACCCGGCCGGATGCTGCCGCGGGGGAGTCGACACGCGGTGCCGACCACCAAGCTACGGCAGCAGTGGACCGATCGCAATCATCAGGCTGTACGCCATGATGATGATCAGCGAGAAGCGGAACATGCGGCGCGCCCAGGCGATGTCGTCCTTTGCGCGGAAACCCTGGATGCCGATGACGATCCACCAGACTCCGACGACACCCATCACGATCGCGTACACCCAGCCGGTGTATCCGAGGAAAGTGAGCGCGAGCGAGGAGATGACGTAGGCGATCGTGTAGATGAGGATCTGCACCTTCGCCGCGGGGATCCCGTGCACGACGGTGATGACGGGAACGCCTGCGCGCGCGTACTCATCGCGGCGGTACACGGCGATCGAGTAGAACTCGGGCATCTGCCAGAAGAAGATCGCGAGGAAGGCGAAGATTGCTGCGGCGTCGACGGCACCGGTCACGGCGACGTAGCCCGCAAAGATGGGAGCGGCACCTGAGATGCTGCCGACGAGCGTGCCGTGCACGCTCATGCGCTTCGAGAGCATGCCGTAGAGCACGACGTAGGTGAAGAACCCCGCGAGGCCAGTCACGACGACGAGCCAGTTCGTCCAAGCGATGAGGATCGCGTTTCCGAGCACGAAGAGCACGACGGAGAAGACCACTGCGTTGCGTACGCTGATGCTGCCTGAGACGGTGGCGCGCTTCTTCGTGCGCTCCATCCGGTCGTCGATGTCGCGGTCGAGCACGTTGTTGAGCACGCAGGCGGCGGCGATGACAAGGGTCGTGCCGATCACGGTTGCGAGGAACAGCAGACCGTCAAACTCACGGATGATGCCAGCGGCGAGCAGGAAACCGGCAGCGGCGGTCAGCACATTGCCGTAGAGCACGCCGGGCTTCGTCAGCGAGTAGTAGCGCGCAATCGTCGCCCGCACTGAGTCACCGTCGGCGCGCGAGGCGATCTTCGCGTCGGTGCCGCGGCTTCGCTCAGAGAAGACAGCCGCGTCGGCGAGTTCTGAGAACTCCGGTGCGGTCGCACTCTCACGTGCAGCGGTCTCTCGGTCTCCCCGAGCTGCGCCGTGCGCGGTCGGGTCCTGCTGGTTATCTTCGGGAAACCCACTCGTGGGCATGCAGATCTGGCCTTTCTCGGCCTGAGCTCCGTTCGGCTCAGGCTTGCCGCGTGCGGTGCGGCGTGTCTGCAGCGCCAGCGGTGCCGGGCGCCGTAGCCAATCGGCCGCAGACGTCTTCCATACAAATATACCCGCTCAAAGATGTGTGCAAGCTCGCTGACTCGCCAGCACCGAAAAATGGGGGTGTGGATTCGTTGGTGTGTATTTGAATGTCCGCGGTTGCTTCTACGATGAGAGACATCATGAGTGTTCAGGGGCAGGGCGATACCGCGGGGTGGCGGAGGTACGTCAAGCCGCTGTTGCCGCCGCGCACGGCCGGCGAAGCGGCGGCTCCCTCCGGCGGCCCGGGCCTCACGCATCCCGCACCCGGGCAAGCCGACGTCGCGCCGACGGCTCGCACGCAACTCGGCCTGCAGTTCGAGCTGCGTGAGCTCGTGCCGCGATCTTCAGAGAACTGGAACGGGCCGCTCTCTCAAGCGGTGAAGGCCGGGCGGCGCACGGTGAGCGGCGAGTACCGACTCGGGGTGCGGCCCGCGCTGCGCACGGAACGCGGGTGGGCTCGCGCCTCGCTCACCTGGGCCAACATCGGTCATCACGGGGCCCGGCGCGGCCTCGAAGAGTCGCAGCAGCGCTGGTTTCGGCAGTTGCACGCGCTGCACCGAGCTGCCGAGGCGATCACCTTTGGGCAAGATCCCGACTGGATCTTCCTCGACGACTTCCTCAGTCCCGCGCTCTGGGCAATGCTCGCACAGGCCGATGAGCTCGGGATCGCGCTCGTCGGCCAGTCCGGGCGAACGCCGGTGCGGCTGCACGCCGCGGCCGAATTGCGGCTTGAGGTCGCCGCAGGCCCGGACGACGGCCTCGTGCTCACGCCGGTGCTCCGCATCGACGGCGAGCCCGCGCGGCTTGGCGGTGGCGGCGCGATCGGCACTCACGGGCTCTACCTGCTCCCCGACGGCAGCCCGGCGGGTGCTGGCGCAGAGCGGGTGGTTACGCTCGCCCCGGTGCCCGACGGTCTGAGCCAGGCCGAGATCGCGCTGATCTCCGCTGCGCAGGCTGCGCCGCCTGTCGTGGTTCCCGGTGCCGAGCGCCAGAACTTCCTTCGGGAAGGAGTCGCCGAGTTGCGCACCGCGTTCACCCTCGAAAGTGCAGACGGCTCCCTGGTGGTGCCCGAGCCGGATCCCGCACTGATCGTGCTGCGAGCGGCGTGGCGGAGCGGGCACAGGCTCGACCTGGGGTGGACCCACGAGGGCGCCTCCGGGGCGTACGAGCCCGCGCTTGCGGAGCTGCTGCCGCCTGAGCTTGTCGGGGTCGAGCGGATCCCTGAACCCTGGCTCGAAGACCTGCTGCCCGCCGGCCTCGAGCTGCGCGGGGTTGACGCGGCGGCGTTTCTCGCGAACGTGGTGCCTGCGCTGCAACTGCTCCCGGGCATCGAGGTGCGCATCTCGGGTGCGCCGCCAGCGTATGCAGAGCTGCATGGGGTGCCGCACCTCAAGGTGACGACGCTGCCGAGCGAACAGGCCGACTGGTTTGACCTCGGCGTGCTCGTCACGGTGGGGGAGAAGACCGTGCCCTTCGGGCCGCTGTTCCGCGCGCTCGCCCAGGGCAAAAAGAAGCTCCTGCTCGTCGACCACACGTTCTTGAGTCTCACCCACCCGTCGCTGCAACCGCTCGCCGAGCTCATCGCTGAGGCAGCGGATCTCGACGAGTGGCAGACGGGGATCCGGCTCCACCGCCACCAGGTTGCGCTGTGGAGCGAGTTTGAGGATCTCGCGGACGAATCGAACGCTGCCGTCGAGTGGCGGCAGCTCGTCAGGGAGGTCGGGGCTGAGCGCCCTGATCCCGTGGCGATTCCCGAGGGGCTCACGGCCGAGCTCCGCGACTATCAGCGCGAGGGCTTCCACTGGCTCGCGTTCCTCTGGCGCAACCGCCTGGGTGGGATCCTCGCCGACGATATGGGGCTCGGAAAAACCCTGCAGTGCCTCGCCCTCATCGCACACGCCCGCGAGGGCGACGCGACCTTGCCGCCGTTCCTCGTCGTCGCGCCGACCTCGGTGATGAGCAACTGGGCTGCGGAGGCTGCCCGCTTCGCCCCCGGCCTGCGGGTGCGGGTGAGAACTGCCACCGCAGCCTCCTCGGGCAGGAGCGTCGAGGCAGACGCGCGCGAGGCCGACATCGTGGTGACGAGCTACGCACTGTTCCGCCTCGACGCTGAGCAGTACCGGGCGGTCGCGGCCGATCCGGCGCTGGGATTCGCCGGACTCATCCTCGATGAGGCGCAGTTCGTGAAAAACGGCGCCTCCCGGGGCAACGAGCTCGCAACGGAGATCCCCATCCGCTGGAAGCTCGCGGTGACGGGGACGCCGATTGAAAACTCGCTGCGGGAGCTGCACGCGCTCTGCCGCATCGTCGCGCCGGGCCTGTTTCCGTCAGCGCGCAGGTTTGAAGAGGAGTACGTGCGCTCGATTGAGCGGCCGGCGCCGG